>CAYPUP010000096.1:0-7550 GCA_964413795.1 uncultured Ignavibacteriales bacterium | reverse complement strand
GTTCTGATTAGCCCGCTAAGCCTGGTTGCACAGGTCAATGAATCCTGTATGATGTGCCATGAGGATAACGAGCTTACCGGTATCAATAAAGCGGGTGAAGAGGTCTCTGTTTTTGTAGATTTGGCAAGATATGATAACTCCGTTCATGCAGGCATGGAATGTATAAACTGCCATACAGATTTAGATGGTTTTGATAATTTTCCGCATGACGAAGAACTCCAGCCTGTAGATTGCAGCGATTGCCATGATGATGTACTCGAAAAACATGAAAAAGGTATCCACAATCAGAAGGCTCAATGTAATGATTGTCATGGAAATCATTATATTGTATCACCGGGAGATTCCGATGTAGGAAATGGGGGCGTGGATTGTGGTAAGTGTCATAAGCGAGTTTCTGATGAATATGATAAATCATTACATGGCCAAATTGTTCATTCAGGCGCTCCATTGGCACCCCGTTGCTGGGATTGCCACGGATCACATGATATTCTTGATATCAAATCGCCTGACGCCCGTGTTAATCGCTTTAATATACCCTTTATGTGCGGCAGCTGCCATAAAGAGGGGACAGATGTCACGCAGAAATATGATATCCCCGAAGACAGCATTCTTTTTCACTATTCACAATCAATACATGGTGTTGGACTTTTTACGCAGGGATTAATTGTTACCGCCGTTTGTATCGACTGTCATACATCACATAATGTAAGAGATCATACAGATCCGGAATCAAGTATCAATCGAAATAACATTGCCAACACTTGTAAGCAATGTCATGGACAGATTGAAAAAGTCCACCGCAAAGTTATTAATGGTGAACTCTGGCAAAAGGAACCAAATAAGGTTCCTGTCTGTGTCGATTGCCACTCGCCTCATAAGATCAGAAATGTCTTTTATGAAGAGGGGATGGCTGACAAGGAATGCCTGAAATGCCATTCCAATAAAGATTTAACGATGACCCGTAACGGTGAAGTCATCTCTTTGTATGTTGATTCAATTGATACACATGACTCCATGCATCGGGGGACTACCTGCGCCCAATGCCATACCGGGGCGACCCCGGGTCATGAACGTCCCTGTGAAACAGTAATCAACCGGGTAGATTGCTCCATCTGTCATTCTGAAATTATCGTTGATTATAATATCAGTACCCACGGCACTCTTCATAACCGGGGCGACAAAGATGCCCCCTATTGTACTGATTGTCACGGCAAGCATAATATAAAAGGGAAACTTGATGTAAATTCTCCTACCTTTCCTACTCATGTTCCATCGCTTTGCGCCAAGTGTCATACCTCGGGCGGTTCGGTTGATAAAAGACAACCCGATACGTCCGGTACCTACTTTGCTGATTCCTATAAAATGAGTATTCACGGCAAGGGCTTGCTTGAAAGTGGACTGGTTGTTACAGCCATGTGTACCGATTGTCATACGGCTCACAAAGAACTGCCCAAAGACAATCCCAATTCTACCGTTTATCCTGATAACATTTCAAAAACCTGTGCTAAATGTCATAACGGTATTTATGAAAAATTTGTAAACAGCATCCACTCCCCAGCGGTCAGCGATTCCAAAGACCCATTGCCAACTTGTGCTGATTGCCATCATTCCCATAAAATTACACGAACTGATACTGATTCTTTTGAATCGGATATCCTCTTGCAGTGCGGTGGCTGCCATGAAGATGTCACCGAATCATATTTCGAAACATTTCATGGAAAAGTATCCAAATTAGGTTATGGCGCCGCCGCCAGATGTCACAACTGCCACGGAGCTCACGATATTCTCCCTCCCAGTGATCCGAACTCAAGTCTCTCTCGTCAAAATATTGTAAAAACCTGCGGGCAGTGCCATACTGGATCGCATCGCCAGTTTGCCGGATACCTTACCCATGCCACTCACCATGACCGCACTAAGTATCCGATTCTTTATTATACTTTCTGGTTTATGACGATCCTTCTGGTTAGTACTTTAATTATTGCCGGAACGCATACTCTTCTCTGGATGCCCAGATCATTCCAGGCTATGCGGCAGCATAAGAAACTACGTAAAGAGGTTCATGGCCGTCTTGAATTTCAACGATTCAAACCTCTGCAGAGCTGGCTGCACGTGATGGTTGTCGTCAGTTTCCTGGGTCTGGCCTTAACCGGCATGACCCTTAAATTTTCATATTTAGGATGGGCACAATGGATCTCAGCTTTCCTTGGCGGTTTTGAATCAGCCGGCTATATTCATCGCATGTGCGCCATTATTACCTTTGCCTATTTTGGCATTCACATCTATGACTTGGTTAATTCTGCCCGGAAGAGTAATAAGTCTCTTAAAGAATTTTTAGCCAGCCAGAAAAGCATGATCCCATCGAAAACAGATTTGCATGAACTGATTGGGACGCTGAAGTGGTTCCTTGGCATGGGGCCAAGACCCCGCTATGGTCGCTGGACTTACTGGGAAAAATTCGATTATTTTGCGGTCTTCTGGGGTGTGGCAATAATTGGATCTACCGGCTTGATGTTATGGTTCCCGGAATTCTTTACCCATTTCCTCCCGGGCTGGATTATAAATGTTGCTACCATTATTCACTCCGATGAAGCTCTACTTGCCACTGGATTTATTTTCACTGTCCACTTCTTTAATACTCATTTCCGTCCTGATAAATTCCCGATGGATACTGTGATTTTCACTGGCCGCATCCCGGTCAAGGAACTGCAGCAGGATCGACCCCGTGAATATGAAGAGCTAATGGAAAATAAAAAAATTAAAAAGCATCTGGTTGAACCGTTGCCCGCAGTCATTATCAAAATAATCAGAGTATTCGGTGCTTTAGCTTTGACAACCGGATTAATTATAATTCTATTAATCATCTACGCTGAGGTTTTTGGTTATAGATGATTTATATAAAAGTTTTTGAACTTTCATCAGGAGTATAGTATGAAGCTTATTTTTAAAATAATAGGTAAAATAGTCTATGTTGGCTTCTCTCCTGACCTGGTCTGGTCCAGGTTTTTATCAGAAAGATTGGTTATGATACGTTTCCTTGTTTTGTTAATGGCGCTTTTTATTGGATTGCCGTTGATTGCCTTTGGACAAATCGATAATGCAGATTGTTTTGAATGCCACGAAGCTGAATCTCCTCAATCTATGCGGCAGGATAGTGCTCTGGTATTATCAGTGCATAGCGATTTTTTATGTACAGATTGTCATACGACTATTGAAGAATTACCTCATTCGGAGGAGATGTCTAAGGTTCATTGCGGTTCCTGCCATGAAGAGGCGGAAGAGACATACAAATATCATGGTCGAATGTCTGTTGAGGACGGAAAAGATATTCCCGGCTGCTCCGATTGCCATGGTACCCATAAAATCTTCTCTTACAAAGATAAAATGTCCATGGTTAATCCGCTTCATATTCCTGAAACCTGCGACCGCTGCCATGAAGACATCAACCTTATCAGCAAACATGAATTGCTTTATAGTCCACAGGTTATCATCTCTTATGAAACAAGCGTGCATGGAAAGGCTTCTCTGGGAGGTGTCCATCTCGCGGCCACCTGTAATGACTGCCACTCAACTGGCGGTACGGCCCATCGAATTCTAAGCCCTGGAAATCCAGTATCAACTATTAACCACTTCAACATTCCCAAAACTTGCGGCAAGTGCCATATGAATATCATGAATGACTACTACGAAGGCATTCATGGTAAGCTGGTACTTCAGGGAGAAACAGATACTCCTGTATGTACTGACTGCCATGGCGAGCATGGCATCCTTTCGCCAACAGATCCAAATTCAACGGTAAGCCCGGCGCGCGTTGCAGAAGCCACCTGCTCCCCATGCCACGAATCAGCCAAGCTGAATGCAAAATACGGTCTTCTGGCCGGACGACTGGAAAGCTGGGTAGACAGTTATCATGGTCTGAAAAGTAAAGCTGGCGATGTAACTGTTGCAAACTGTTCTTCATGCCACGGCGCTCACCGCATACTTCCGCACACTGATACAACCTCATCTATCTATTCCGCAAATCTTCAACATACCTGCGGGGGATGTCATCCCGGCATCTCAACTGAGATGGCCTCAATCCCTATTCATTCGACACCCGGAATGTCACAAACTCCAATTGCCGGACATATTGCAAATATTTACATTATAATAATCATTGTGACGATTGGCTTGATGGTTTTGCACTGGCTGTTAGATCTGAGAAAACAAATCAAATTAGTGATGAAGAAAAAGCAGATCTCTCGAATGACGCTTAATGCCGTCTGGCAGCACGTCTTTCTAATGGCAACTTTTGTTGTATTGGTTATTACCGGTTTCTCTCTGCGTTATTCGGATGCTTTCTGGGTCAAGTGGCTGTTTGCCTGGGAAGGAGGGTTCCCTTTAAGGGGAATAATCCACCGTGTCTCGGCTGTTATATTTATTATTACATCAATCTGGCATATATTCTATATTTATACTTCTACCGGGCGCCGCTTTCTTTTGGATATGCTTCCAGGAAAAGAAGACCTGGCTCATTTATGGCAAATGGTCCTTTATAATATTGGCAGAAAAAATGAAAGACCCCAATTCCGACGCTTCAGCTATGTGGAAAAAGTGGAATACTGGGCATTGGTATGGGGTTCTATCGTAATGATAATCACCGGACTTTTTCTGTGGTTTGATGATATTGCCATTATGTTTTTCCCAAAAGGTTTTCTCGATGTAGTGCTGGTCATACATTTTTATGAAGCCTGGTTGGCTTCGCTGGCTATATTAATATGGCACATGTATTCTACGATTTTCAGTCCGGCTGTTTATCCGATGAATCCTTCCTGGATCAATGGCAAAATGCCGGAGGAATCCTACAAGCATGAACATCCGGGTGACCCGATGTTTAAAAAATATGAAACAGAAAAATCAGCCCAAATCAGTGACAAAGAAAAAATGAATTCAGAACCAAAAGACGATAAAATATTTTAAAATTTCTAATTGATATAAAGTAAGATGGCCGAAACCTTTTAAGGTTCCGGCCATTTTATTTGTTTTAATTTGCTTCCTTCGTTATTTGCTTAACATCGAGGGCTTAAAAAGGTCAAATATAATATTCGACCTCTTTTATAATCTTATGGGCACGCTGCTGGTTCATTTCCACCTTTAAATAAATAATTCACCCAAAAAACAAATCATTAATCAGAATAGTTCCATTACAATTCCCCGAATACCCTCACAATATAATCAGGATAGTCCATGATGTCCGGTGCTTAGAGTCCAGCCATGTATGGATTTTATAATGTCTTCAGATCTCATTCTTCGGTTTTGATCTTTATATGAAACCGTTCATGTTCCGATATTCCTCCATAATGATCTTTAATTCTTATAAATTCGCCGAGACGAAAGTTTTTATAGTTCTTAAAAATAAAATTAGCTAAACTATCGACCAGAAATGGAGTTGTAGAAAGAGCAATGACTGCACTTTACAGTAATAAAAGAAAACTAAAAAGCTACCTTATTTTAGTATCCCTGATGGTGAGGTTTATAATAATTAGGAAAAACATTGAAAGCATTATGATCAGTAGGTAAAACTTTTATTTGTCATAATTTTTTAACTTTATCTGCAGAAACGATTTATACAATATTATGACGAGGAAGAATAATTCTGGATAAAACAGGTTTTGTGGTACAGGAGGTTTGCCCAATATGAGATTAATAAAAAAGATATCAAAGAAAAAAAAGGGACTTAAACCTGGATCTGTTGTTTTTGTCGGGGAAAAGAAGATTGAAAAACCAAGAATCAGAATTATTGATTACAGTAAAGAAACCCTTAAAGAACATGAAGTCTCTTCAATTGAAGAATGTTTCCCTTTGAAAGGTTCTTCTACGCTCTCCTGGATTAATATTGATGGTCTCCACGATGAAGAATTATTGATCAAACTGGGTGAGCATTTCAATCTGCATCCCCTCTCCATGGAAGATATCGCCAATACCGGCCAGAGACCAAAACTTGAAATCAATGATGATTACATTCTGGTTATTCTTAAAATGCTCTATTTGAGCGAGGATAATAAAGAGCTTATTTCTGAGCAATTCAGTGTTATAATCGGTCGGAATTACGTGCTCTCTTTTCAAGAACAAGTTGGTGATGTTTTTGATCAGGTTCGTCATCGTCTGAGAAAAACCAGTCCCCGGGAAAGATTTTTGAATGCCGATTATCTTGCTTATACTCTGATAGATGCTGTTATTGACCATTATTACGTTGTTCTTGAGGAGACTTCTAACAAGATTGAATCTATGGAGGATATCCTTATACGGCATCCTCAACCCCATGACCTCGAAATAATTCATGAATTGAAAAGACATTTGGTTTACATGAGAAAAGTAACCTGGCCTCTTCGGGAAGTAATCGGCGGATTGGAAAGAGATGAAACAAAACTGATTAGAAATGAGACAAAAATATATTTACGGGATCTCTACGAGCACACTATACAGGTCATCGATACTGTGGAAACATTCCGTGATATGGTATCGGGTCTGCTTGATATCTACCTTTCCAGTATCAGCAATAAAATGAACGATGTAATGAAAGTTCTTACCATTATCGCCACGATCTTTATCCCGCTTGGCTTTCTGGCCGGTGTTTACGGAATGAATTTTGATACCTCGGTAAGCGTATTAAATATGCCGGAATTAAGAAGTCCCTACGGTTACATCATGTTCTGGTCAATCGCTTTAATAATAGGGGGAGGTCTTTTCGCTTTTTTCAAAAAGAAAAAATGGATTTAATCAGAGAGTGGTATCTTTTCGTCTTGTTGGTTGAACTCTTGTAGTTTAGACTCAGCCTTTACACGGCTTATTTAATTCAAACTATTTTATAAGCATTGGGCTACATTGATATATTTCCTACATCGCTTCCATATCGGTGATAGCAGAGGGTGGTGTTTGATCGGCTGCAGGTGTTACATTTATTTCATAAGAATTATCAGCAGCAAAAAAGGCAGTTGAATTACCATAGAAGGTACTGGTGTGAAGAGGAAAAATATAGCTGCCAGCCTGAGGGCATGTTAACTTTATAGTGAGAATTAGGGTATCGCCTTGATTTATTAATACATGTTCAATTGATTCATCCGGATCATCAATTATCCAGTAATAACAATTATTACCAAAAAATATTGACTCAACCGAATCTTCAAATTGATATGTAATATCATCCCCATCTAATAAGATTGAATAACCAATCAAATTAAAAACTGTCGGAAAATTATCTGAAAAATACAACCCACTCAAAGAGAAAGAATCGTTATTTGTCAGTGTCCGCGTAATTGTAAGGGTATCAGCTATGGAAATACTTTGAGAGTTCAGCTGATACTGGCAGTTAATATTATTTCCCGATGGATGCAGCATCTCAGCCTGCAGGCAGGTTAAAGGAATAATCAGTATTAATACTATAAAATAAAGGCGTTTCATCATAACTACTATTATCGGTCTAAACGAATTTCATATTTAGACAAATATTAGGAAGGGAAATATTATTGAATCAAAATATCTTGGAGATTTAAACCGTTCAAACCCACTGCTTT
>CAYPUP010000095.1:0-7570 GCA_964413795.1 uncultured Ignavibacteriales bacterium | reverse complement strand
CCACATCTTCACTCATAATTTTAATTGTGGTTTCTATATCTTCAACAAGTTTATGAGTATCAGAAATATTTGCGCTATTTATACTATATCCAAGCTGGTTGTTTTTAAGGAGAACCATTTCACGCATTAGAGAGAGTTCCTCGGCTATGGCAACACCATTTAAATAAATTTCAGGGTCGTTTTTGATTTTTGTAAGAAGTAAAAGTGCATTCAATTTCTCGGGGCGGCTGTCAATCTCTTCTGCTATTATAATTGATTCCTTTATTATTTTCTCACCATTATCGTCGTCACCGATAGCCAGCCTGAGGGAAGCACGGGAATTCATTAACATTAATTTCAGTCCCTTGTCATCTGAACTATTTACAATATCTTTCACGTTATTCAGAATATTCTCAGCTTGTCCATACTGGCCCATTCGCCTCAGAACTGTTGCCATGCTTAATTGGAAAATACTGAAGTGGATTTTGTCATCTATCCGGTTAGAAATTGAAATGCCTTCTTTAAGATAGGTCAATGACTCTTTTAATTGCCCGGCCGTTATCATTAAGGCAGTGAGATTTTCAAGATTATATAAAATATCCTTTTTGCTCCCCACTTGGCGATTTAACTCAAGCGATTCAGTCAATGAATTTACCGCCCTATAATGATCACCACTGCAATAGTAGCAATAACCAAGATTGTTGAGTGTACGAGAAATTTCGATCTTGTTGCCAATCTCTTTTTTTAGATTAAGTGAAAGGTTTAGAATCCTGATACCCCTTTTAAAACTTCCTTTAAGGACATATATCGAACCAATGTTATTTAGAGATGAAGCTATATCCTCGCGGGCATCATGACGTCTCTGGATTTTCAAAGCTTTCCGATAGTAGAATATGGCTTTATTGAACTCGCTGGCAATCCAATATATGTTGCCCATGTTATTAAGAGTATGCGAAATTTCCAATTCATCATCCAGGAGATAATAAATTTCAAGAGCCTGATTCAGAGCTTCAATACCCTCTTTAAACTGATGTTTTACCTTATACAAATCACCGAGATCTTTATATGTTTCAGCTAAAATTTTGTCAGGTTCGTAATCCATGTAGAGAGCTGTCAAGCTATTATATGTGCTGAAAGCGCTCTCAGTTTCACCCATATCTTTTTGGATGTCACCCTGAAACATCAACATGTGACGGATATCAAAAAGACAACCTGATGTTTTGGCATAATCTATAACACGTTTTATGATCTTTAATGAAGCACTGCTTTTATGTTCTGAATGTAAAATTGTGGCTGCTTGGAAGGTACAATCTGCAGCTCTTAATAATGAACCGGATTGCAAGTGCAGGTTTGCAGCTAAGCTATAATAGCCTTTACTCTCGGCGATCGAGGCATATTTAGCGGAAAAGCTTCTAATAGTAGGAAGAGAGATCAATTGTTTGAGGAGCAAAACAGATCCCATCAGCGAAGGATTGATATCATCATTATTTACCAGCTTTAATTTGATACAGTTATCGATTGATCCTGTGATGGCAGCTTTAACAATCTTTTTTCTATCAGAGATCGGTTGTCGGGAATATTTTTCAAGGGCTTGCCTGCGAAGAATGTTTGGCCAGAACACAGAATGTTCAAATTTGAATTTATTATTATCGTAACTCAGGTTCTCTTTGTCAAAATTATGCGAGAAAATTAAGCGTAAGGTATCATTTGAATTATTACTTATTATGCTTAATCTCTCTAAATCAGCAGTATCAAGATCAATAAGATTTTTTAAGTTTTCTTCATACGATAAAAATTTATTAATGGAGGCGGAGGGTCTGAGAGCTTTTCTGAACGGATAGGATGCTCCCGCAGCTTCCAACTGTAAACAAACCTCCCAGCCGGATTTAGGTCGATTGTCTGGATTTTTAGCAAGGAGCTTTTCAATGATGACAGAAATATCATCAGCAATATCAGGATTTAATGTCTTAACAGGAGCTGGTTCTTCTTCCTGGCAGCGGCTGTTTATTAATATCGGATCGGTTTCATTTTCCATAAACGGATGAACACCGGTTAACATCTGATAGGCAATTACTCCAAGAGCGAAGAGGTCGGATTTGAAAGAGGTAATACCATCAGATATTGTTTCAGGAGCCAAATAACCGACTGTACCTACACCCAATCGGCTATTGTCAAACTCATTCACGAATTTTCCTAAGGAAAAATCAGAGAGTTTAGTAAAAAACAACCTGTTTGTTTTAGAAATTGATTCCCAATCTGAAGGGAGAAAGAAATTTTGAGCTTTTAAATCCCCATGAATAATCCCCTGAAGTCTCAGGAACTCCAGATTTATTGCCAGAGCAGAGAAGATATTGACTGCAGATAAATTATTTTCAATCTGACCGATAGTATCCAGAGTAGGTCCCTGGCAGATTTCCATGGCAATATATTCATCAATCTTGGTTGAAACCTCCAATAGCCTGACCAGTCCCGGATGATATAGCCCACCGATTAGCTGCCATTCTCGCCGGGCTAATTTTGCAAAAGTATGCTCGGGATTTTCAGGTTTGGACAGGGGAAGTTTCAGAGCAAATACTCTACGATGATTTTCCCGGGTGACAGATACAACCCGAGCCGTACCACCTGATCCAAGTTCGGATTTGTAAATGAATCCGGGGGGCAGATGGGGTTGTGGCATATCAGGTACTCTTTATTTTTTTTGGCTGGAGACGAGGCAGAATAATTCTGAAAGTTGTCCCTTTGCCAAAATGTGAATCGCAGAGAAGATCTCCGTTATGCTGTTCTATAATCTTTTTGCAATTAGCCAGACCGAGTCCGTGACCACCCTTTTTGGTCGTGAAATGAAGATTGAAAATTTTCTGAAGAGTATCATCGGTCATCCCGCGGCCATTATCAGTAATCTTTATAATGGCCTTTTCCCGGAAAGTATCATATTCGGTTTCGATGGAAATCTCTCTCTTGAACTTGGTCGTTTCATCTTCCATCTGAACAATACGCTCTTCGATAGCATCAGCCGCATTGTTCAGAAGATTCATCAGCACCTGCTGGATCAAACCGACATCTATTTCAACATTAGGCATGACCGGATCTATTTCGATTGAAAAATGGATTCGTTTGAAGCGGGGTTGAACTCTGAGAGAGAAGAGAAGATCTTCGATAAGATGTTTCAGATCATAAATTATATATTCCGACTCAGGTTTTGAAAAATCCATCAGGTTATCGACAAAGCGTTTGATTTTGTGAACATTTTCAGTAATAGCCTGAGCATTAAATTTAACCTTGTCCATTTTATTGCGATCGATATTAATGGACATCAGTTCGGCATTATTGGATGTAATAGCAAGATAATTGTTCAATTCGTGAGCAATCGAGGCAGCCATTTCACCCTTGGCTACCAGCTTTTCAGACAAGATTACATACTTTTCCATTAATACTTTTTCAGTGATATCTTCAACAGCGATGATTACCCCATCACCACCGTGGGGCAATTGGCTGATAGGCAAAATCTTTATAGACAGAGCTTTCTCAAAATAACCGGTATTATGAAAATATCTTGAGTCTGAAAATTCTTCTTTGGTTGTCATAGCTGCATTTATCATGTGCTGCCATTTCGGTCTCTCGGATTCGAGCAGTACATTAACAAATTGGGTGGGTTCATTACTCTCGTTCTGGGTGACAATATTATCTCTGTTAAAATCAAAAATTTCCAGCCCAACAGAATTGATGGTCACAAAACAGCCTTCAGAATCTATCACGATAGTACCAAAAGGAGCGGTTTTGATCACAGATTCATTGTATCTTTTATGGATTAGCAAAGACTGATACAATTTGGCATTGTGCAGAGCATTGGATACCATCTGGGCGTAAAGCTCAAATAAATATAAATCCGATTTCAGGAACATTTTGGATTGATTGGAATTATCAAGATAAATGACGCCGATAACTTCATTTTTGACTTTTAAAGGAACACTCATAATAGAACGGAGATGTAGTTCCAGTACTGATTGCTGGCTTGAGAATCTTTCATCGGACAAAGCATCTGAAGTATAGACAGATTTACCAGTACTGGCAACTTTGGAAGTAATAGAACTGGAGATTTTAAAATCCTCCTCCATCATCTGTTCCTTGCAAAGATTATAAGCGGATCTTACCTGAAGGTGACCATGATCATCAAGAAGCATTATCAAGCCCCGTTCAGCCTGCATCAGTTCTATGGCTTTGGTCATTACGATCTGGAGAATGTCATCAAGGACTAATGACGAATTCACAGCCAAAGATACTTCCAAAATAGCTTTCAGATCAGCAGAACGACCGGTTGAGTCGTTTTGAGAACTGTCAATCCGGGGATTAGTTCTGGCTACTTCATTAAGGGTTGCTTCAAGGTCAGCCAAAACGTCAATCGGTTCGGATACTGATCCGTTATTTTTCACCTGCGTGTCAGATTCAAACTTGCTTTTGTCCATAAGTTTAGCAATGCCTTAAGTTTAAAAATTCTCAAAAAAAGCAATCTTGTCTATTTCTCTTATCTAAATATATCGGAATAAATTGGTTTTGATTAACTCATGGACATTGATAGATATTAAGAAAAATACCCTATTAATCAATTATTTCTAGCTCGGAAAGCTTAAAAGGAACCGTTGAAATTGTCTTTTCTTCACGGCCATAACCGGTAAAATCAAGAAATTGACGGAATAAAAATTTGACCGGGGAATCATCCTGATTATTATCTGAAGATATTAAATTCAAGGTAGTCAAAGCGATAGAGGTAGTTTTGAATTCGATTTTATATGTGTTTTCTTTATTTAATTGATCTGGCAGTGGTACATTTAAAATAATTGAATCAGTCAAAAATTGATGTAATTTTGCCAAAGATATAAATCTAAGTTCTTTTAATGAGGAGTCTATGGGTAAATGCGACAAAGTGTATTCTTCAGTTAAAAATCGAAATCCTATTACAATCGCTTCGGTTTTTTGTGCTATCTGGACTGCTCCCCATAATCTTCGGGGCCGCAAAAGAGTGATTTGAAATTCAATAGCATAATCTACGCCGTCTCTTAGGAGTGAGTTTTTTTCACTATTGATAAATGAAGATAAATCAGGCTGGAAGACCAGAAAACTATCCCTAAGAAAAAAATTAAATTGATCATCCTGAGTTTGAGCCGAGGCTGATTTTGTATTGGTCATAATCATGATAATAATAACGACTATCATGATTATATTTATTTTAAAGTATTTACGAAGCATCATTTAAAAAACATGATCTAATCTAACATGAATTCGAGGGTCGTCATCAAAGGAACGATCGAGTCTTTTGGAAATGCTTAATTGGATATCCGTGCCAATGTGCAGAGCCAAACCTATAGAATGTTTTACCTCGGTATTGGAATCGAATATTTTTTCATCTGAAACCTGACCGGCATCCCATAATAATGAAGCTCCCAAATCTGTTTTGGGGAAATTTAACCGATATTCAAGATTAGTCATCCAGAATTTACTACCGGCATATTCTTTGTATTTATACCCGCGTAAAGTTCCGATTCCCCCTAAGTAAAAAGTCTTGTACATTGGCAGGTAGCCTTTACTGTCACCGATGACTCCCCTGGCCATAAGCATTACATTTTTATGTATTTTCTGGTATCTTCTGACAGAGAGATTATACTTCTTATAGTCGAAATCAGAATCAAAATCCGGATTTGACCATTCTATAGATCCGGTGATATGCCAGGCAGATTTGGAAAAAATATCCTTCGGGTCCAGGGTGTTCCAGTCAAGTGCTGTCTGTACTACAGCATTAGCCGTGGTATCTATTTCACCAGCCAAAGGTATGCGAATTGATTTATCCACCGAACTGAAATTTTCACGGAAAAGCTTATCTCCTCCAAACATCGACCATAGGTGGCTCCTGGCTTCAAACCAGTTTGTCTCTTCATGTGAATAAGTTGTAGTAAACGTAATATCTTCAATAGGCTTGAAGCTCAAGTATATCTGCCCCCCTTCAGCCTCATAATAATCTTTGAAATCTTCAGTTACAAGAAGAGCAAAAGCAGTGTTTTCTTTATTATCAAGCATCCAGTCATCGCCCGAAGATTGACGGCGAAAATATGATCCTCCAACAGCAAGAGGACGATCACGCCAGAGAATCTGCTCAAATCCAAATTCAAAACGCGTGCGTTCTGAGTTAAAAGCATATCCGCCTGATGCCCAAACTGAAGGGAGAAGGGAATCTTTATCCTTAAATTCTATCTTCAAATCAGGGGTAGCTCCATCAACTCGATTGTAGTAGAATGAACCTTCAATTGATAAAGTTTTGTCCTCTTCACCGTAAGTATGCTTTTTCTTAACCCGACGATCGGTCCCGGAATAGATCTCGCCGTAAACCGAGGCATCCGAAGCTATATCTACCCTCTTTTTGATTGAGGCGACATCCCCTCGGGCTACGGCTCCGGGTCCTATATATATTGCCCCAAAAAGTGATATGATATCTTTATTAGCCTCTCCGTACATTTCTATATTGCCCGTAACCGTAAAAACCATACCACGCACAAAATCATCTTCTTTGACAATTATATCCTGATCAAATGAAATCCTGTTTCCAACACGTGTTTTTGCCGGGCTGTCAGTCCTGCTTACTCGTGAACGAAAAGTAATGGTAGTTAGATCTTCATCATTTGTTATTAATGCATCATAAATATGGTCGTAAAGGAATGATCTTCCGTTAACCATTAATTCGTCATCATCAAAAATGATGTTTTCACTGATTTGAACATCGTGGTCACTGATGTTAATTGATTTAAGCGGATGAACAAACATTACCTTTGATGAATCATCCTCAAAGGTTGAGATCGTAATTTCATCCTTGTTGTAACTGATTTCAAAATAGCTCTTATAGTGGATTTGTGATTTATAATCGCTGTAATCCTTTTCGACCGCCATCACAGCTGAAAACGAAAAAATCACGATCAAAAAAATACTGGTTATCACACAAAAGTTTCTAAAGTTCATTTTTACCTCCGTTTTTTATTATACAATACAAAAAACGTGCCAGTAAAGATAAAACAATTTAAATAGCGGTTTTATAAGAATTTATCCAATCAAACCGTGTTGATGTCACACACTTGTGCACAATTTTAGTATCAGGGCTTGAGTCCCCATTCATTTATTTTTCGGGATAAATTTGCCCGATCGATATTGAGCTGTCGAGCTGCTTCAGAAATATTCCCCTGCGTATTTTCAAGAGTTTTTTTGATAAGGTGCTTTTCGAAATCAAGTAGTTGATCAGTCAGTGAAATCGATTCAGGAGCATTTTTTTCTGGCAGATTATCAATAGAAGTCATTCCAGCCAAATCAATCATTCCAATCTGTCTTCCAAGGTGAGTTATTGAAAGCCTCTCAATCAGATTCTTAAGTTGTCTCACATTGCCCGGATAATCAAGTGTTGTCAAATAAGCTATAGCATCGGGGGAGAGCAGGAGCTTTCCTGAAGGATCATATCTTTTCAGAAATTCACCGACCAATAATGGAATATCATCTTTGCGATCATTTAGAGACGGCACATTAATGTTAAACACAGAGATTCTGTAATAAAGGTCTT
>CAYPUP010000094.1:5126-7618 GCA_964413795.1 uncultured Ignavibacteriales bacterium | reverse complement strand
AATTCTGACCACAATGGCAATTGATGGCGACACGGTATTTATCGGAAGTGAAAACGGTTTCGCCATATCAAATGATCGTGCTCAGAATTATAGAGTTTATAGCATCAATGATGATACTCTTAGAGCAGATTTCTGGCGGCTGTATACGTCTTCAGGTTCTTCTGGGGAAGTACCTGGTGATTTTATTCCAGCTATGGGATTACAGGAAGTAAACGATGAAAAATATGCCCGAATATGGGCATCGGGAAAGCCAGCCAGTTCCGATGAGAATACCGGGATTACAATGGGGAAATATTTCCCCTTCGATTCGGCTGGTAAGATAATTGATTCTGATACCCTCCCCGAATTTGCCGGTTATGGATTGGTCTGGGATGAGAAAATTGAAGATATTTTTGCCTGGAATTATGCCTTTAATGGCGATACTGTCTTTGGCGCAACGGACTATGGCTTGATAATGTCCTATGATAGTAACTATTATGAATGGGATACAGTAGCCTTAGCTGATATAAACGGAGTTCTCTTTGTAGATTCGACTATCTCTGTTTACGCTGTGGAAGTATCAGATGGATACTTGTTTGTTGGCACCGGACAGGCAACAGTTAGAATGCCATTAAGTAGTATGTTTGTTGAAAAAAGTTTTTACTATGTTGATTCACTTACTCCTTATAATGATGTTTATTCTTTTCCAGTTCCGTTTAGTTTATCAAGTACAAGCCCAGTTAATTTTCATTTTACTCTGAAAAGCAATGAAAATGTCACCATTGAAGTTTATGATGCAGCAATGAATTTGGTTAAACGTGTTATTGATAACGTAGAATTACCACCAGAATTTTACCATGGACGCAACACCCTCGACGTTCTTAAATGGGACGGGACGAACGGCAAAGGAGATGAAGTGGCTGTGGGGGTTTATTACTTCAAAGTCGAAACAGCCAGCGATGTTCGCTGGGGGAAAATAGCGGTGATACCATGATTAAGTATATCGGATATACAGCCATATTTTTACTAATATTGGTTTTCGGATTTGGAACAGTATTCGCCGAAGATGGTGATGGTGGTTATGCTGCCTCATATTTCCAGATTCCGATCGGTGCCAGACCGACAGCAATGGGCGGAGCCTATATTGCCATCGCTAATGATGGTGCCGGCCCTTTGTTTAATCCGGCCGGCATAGCAACATTGCAAAGGAAGATGTTTGCTACCTCATTCAGAACAATGGGATTAGGACGTAAATTGGGCTATGTCACCTTTATGGCACCGGCTCATGATAAAGCTGCTATTGGAGTTAATTGGCATTATTTCAGTGCTGGCGATATCGATACCCGCGACTACAATGGAAGACTGGATGGATACAATATTGGCTATACGGCTCATGACTGGTCGATTATTTTCGCCAAACGCTTTGAAGATTATATATCACTCGGTATGAGAGCCGGTTATATTTATAATCGTTTTGCTCAGATGTCGTCATTCTCGGTAGGTCTTGATCTTGGCGCTATGTTTTATTTTCTCCGTTCCTATGATTTTGATTATCCCGATGAACGATTCCTTCAGGATTTGCAGATTGGGGTGGTGTTGCGAAATATGGCTGGAAATCTCAAATGGAATTCTTCGGAACTGAATCCATATTTATCAGGATCATCGGGAAGTGTGGAACAGGTAGATAGAATTCCTTTTGAGGTCGGTGTTGGTTTCTCCGGAAGATTTCTCAAAAGGAAATTGCTTCTGGCGACCGATATTATAAAAAATGAAAAGCAGAATATCCGTTTGCATGGTGGTGCCGAATATTTTGTTTCACCCGAATTTGCTCTTAGAACTGGTTATTCCGATAAACGATTTACAGCCGGGACAGGTTATATCTTTAAGATTAATGCCTGGGTGATGGCTATTGATTATGCTTTTGCAACAGATAAAGTTGGTGAAGGCTCGGAACATATAATTTCATTTGATATATTATTTTAGGTGGTACTCATGAAACATGCATTGCATGCTTTAATAATTATTTTTTTGTTATGCTTTCATAACGCGACAGCATCAACCAACGGCCTGGCTCTCTTAAAAGTAGAATCTGGCGCTCGTCCGGCAGGAATGGGTGGGGCTTTTGTATCTCTCAACAACCATCCTGATGCCAGTATCTATAATCCGGCTGGCTCGATTGATGTGACCAAGTTTACGATCTCTTTAGGACATATTTCGTACTGGGATAACATCCGTATGGAATCGGCACATTTTGCCATGGGCTTGTCAAAAAGAATGTTTATTCATGGCGGGATCAGATTTGCCACCGTAGATAATCTTGAATTGCGCGGTGATGTTCCGGTGGAACTGCCCGAAGGCTTATTTGATTTGCATGACGTTTCATTTAAGGGGGGGCTCTCGATGAAGATTACTGACAGGATCAGTGCCGGTTTTTCTGCCGGTTGGATTCTGGAGAAAATCGAGGGTTGGCGGGGATCGGTTTTTAATTTTGATTTTGGCTTTCAGGCAAAAGC
>CAYPUP010000094.1:0-5026 GCA_964413795.1 uncultured Ignavibacteriales bacterium | reverse complement strand
AGGGCTGGTTATATGTTTAATTATGATGTGAAAAATCTGACCGCTGGCGCTTCGTTTACAAAAAGAAATCTAACTGTTGACTATGCCTTTGTCCCATATAAGCAGGACCTGGGAAGTACGCATATAATAAATTTATCTTTTAGTCTTTAACATTGGAGAAATTGCGATCATGGCTAAGTACAAAATTGCGTGGATGCCGGGTGATGGCGTTGGAAACGACGTTATGGAAGCGGCAAAAATTGTATTGGACAAGCTCAGTTTTGACGCTGAATATATTCACGCAGATATTGGCTGGGAATTCTGGAAAACCGAAGCTAATCCGCTGCCGGATAGAACGGCTAAAATTTTGAATAATACCGATGCCGCTCTGTTTGGTGCGATTACCTCGATGCCCAAGGAAGAATGCGAAAAAGAACTTATTCCCCAGCTACAGGGTAAAGGACATATCTACTCCTCGCCGATCGTACGCTTACGCCAGGAGTTTAATCTTCGCACTAATCTCCGCCCCTGTAAAGCCTATCCCGGTAATCCGTTGAATTATAAAGAAGGCATCGATATCGTAGTCTTTCGTGAAAACACCGAGGATCTCTATGCCGGTATCGAGTTTCATCCCCTGCCGGACGAAGTCCGTGAATCGATTAAAAAACATAACAAAAAAATGGCTCGCTTTGACAGTACTCCCGGTAAAGATATCGCCATTTCGCTTCGTATTAATACTCGTAATGCCTGCCGGAATATTATTACCGATGCTTTTGAATATGCCAAAAAATTCAAACGGAATTCAGTTACGGTAGTTGAAAAACCCAATGTTATCCGAGAGACTTCCGGTCTGATGGTGCGCACCGCGCGTGAGGTGGCAAAGAACTATCCCGGGATCGAACTCTGGGAAACCAATATCGATGCCATGTGCATGTGGCTGGTTAAAAACCCGATGGATTATTCAGTTCTGGTGACTACGAATTTGTTTGGAGATATTGTCAGCGATCTTTGCGCTCAGTTGGTGGGCGGCTTGGGTTTTGCCGCCTCTGGTAATATCGGTGACAAATACGCCGTCTTTGAACCGACCCATGGTTCGGCTCCCAAGTATGCCGGCAAATACAAAGTCAACCCGATGGCGATGCTTCTGACGACCAAGATGATGTTTGATTATCTTGAAGAGGCCGATATGGCCGAATCGTTGGAGAATGCTATCGCTGAAGTCATCAAAGAAGGTAAAGTCCGCACCTACGACATGGGCGGAACGAATACGACACTGGAAGTAGGTGAAGCTGTAGCCACAAAATTATAAAGTTTTTATTAAGAGACTGGCAACGCCAGCGTCTTTCCCGTGAAAACGGGAATCCATGTTTTGAATAAGTCAGGAGCCCTGTGCTCCTGACTTTTTTATTATGTGATTTACAATTATCTCAACTATTGTCTATATTCCTTTGATCCGCGTAGAGGTGTGGTTTATCTCCGCCGTCACTGGGTGGGAGACAGGCCCCCAACCTACGTGAGAAAGGGAGATAAAATATGCCGACATTTATCAGAGTTAAAAGTGCAATTATTTATAAAATTAGAAGAGTATTCTGAGATTTCATTCTTCTATAAAGAAATGTTAAGAGAAAGGGTTGAAAGAGACAATACCTTGCTTGAAAATGATCTAATCTATAGTATATTTCAAAATAACGAGGTGGGACTTGGCAATCTTCAGGATGCTATTAAAAATGCAAATGATAATAATTACCTTGATATATTACAAGAATTAATGAAAAAACCAAAAGGGAGTGATAAGAATTGTGACAAAAAAATAAATGATACCTGGGCTGAATTGAATGCTTTATCATATCTTGTTGATAACAAATACAAAAATATCGAGATCAACCGTATCCATTCCCTCTTCCATCACATAATCAACCTCATAAGTCCAGTGGCTGCCGACTGTATTGGGGCAATCTATATCAAGATCTGCAATCCCGGTTGAATTTATCGAACAGCTAAAACTTATTATACTTATTGCAATAATTATTAATAAAAAGAGATGCTTTGTTTTGGTCATTGTTGCTCTCGAAATAAAAAGTTAAGTAAACAATATGATAAATAATCAGAAACTGTCAAGATTATATAATGACTCTGAAATTATATGTTTTGTTGAGGATTCATGATTATTATATTAAAAATATGGGTAATAGAGTAAGTCTGCCATCTATAGCAATATTGGTAACGCTGGGTTTGTTTGGCTTGGCATCCAACTGGACCAATGGAGCATTGTGGGGGATTAATCATCTCGCCTTTCTGGGCTGGGAATGGATGACCGCCTATATCATAGCATCAATTCTTATCATTGCAATCCTGTTTACTAAAAAATGGGATAATTTATTTTCTAATATAGTCTCTAAGGCACATGATTTTATTTTTGAAAAAGGGATCTGGCCGAAAGTGCTGGTAGCACTTATTTTTACCGCCTTTTTCTATATGTTCAGGTCTGAGACTCATTTCCTGGGGGATGGGTACAATTTGTTATCAATATTCGGACAGGGGGAGAAATATATATCAAAATGGGTTGAATTTGGTTCGATTCTCATATTAAGGAATATCCAATCGTTATTAGGTGACTATACTCCTGAAACAATGAAAATTGCCTGCCAGATTACATCCATACTTTCAGGTACAATTGTTTTACTTAATATATTTTATATATCAAAACAAATAACTTCAAAACCTCAAATTAGAATTACAGCATTTATATCATTATTATTTTCAGGTGTTATCCTCTTATTTTTCGGATATGTCGAGTATTATCCATTAATATGGGCAGTCTCAGTGTCATTTATTAATGCATCGCTATATACATTGAGAACAAATAAAAAAATAATGATAGTCTTGATATTATTCTTATTGGGGTTATTTATACATATGCAAATTCTATACTATGCTCCGGCAGTATTATTTATTTTCATATCAAAATATTCAAAACGATTTAATTACATAAAAATAAATTATAAATATCTGGCGATTTTAACCGTTGCAATATTTTTAATATTATTGATTCTGGTGTATATGCTAAAATATAATGGTGCTGGTTCTTTTTTCCTGCCAATATTAATAGCACCTCATGAATATTATAGCTATTCATTATTCAGCCTTAAGCATTGTCTGGATATTGTCAATTTATTGTTCGTCATGATTCCCGGAATATTATTCTTATTGACCATAGTTAAATGGAAAAAGTGTGAAGATTTTGATAATATAACAATATTCTTAATGGTATCATCATTCGGATCGATACTCTTCTTATTATTTATTGACCCGATTTTTGGTATCGGTCGTGATTGGGATTTAATGTCTTTGACTCTTTTATCTCCGCTATTGCTGATAATTCGCTTAATTGTTATTGAAAAATTTAAAAGATTAAATCCTCATATCATTTCATTTATATTATTAACAAGCTTAATGACATCATCCTTTGTTGCAGCTAACACAAAACCTCCGGCCACGGTTGACAGATTCGAATCACTATTAAGATTCTATGAATTTAAAGATGAAACCGGCTGGGCAGTTTATGCATATTATTTTCTCAATAATGACCAATTTGATAAGGCTTTGGAAGTTGCGGGCTTTATGGAGAAGAATGAAATCAGGCTAGATAAGACCTACCACTTACTGGCTATGCTGAATAAAAAAATGGGTAAGTATTCTGAAGCGGAAAAATATTATATTCTTGCTCTCAAATACAAACCCTACAATCCCTATTTTCTCAATGAATTAGGGCAGGTATATTTAAAAACATATCAATATGAAAAAGCTCTTCAAATATTTATAAAAGCCAATAAAATAGATCCTTCCCTAACATTCGTATTAGAGGGGATGGGGTTAGCTTATATATATCTTGGTTTGACTGATTCGACATTGGTAGTAGCAGAAAATCTATTTAAAAATGATTCCAACTCTCCCGGCGGGCACTTGTTGTATGTAACGGTAGCAATATCACAAGGGGAGGAGGTTCTTGCCAAATCTCATTTTATGGAATACTTGAAGTATGGTCAAAGCAGGTCAGATTATGTTAAGATGAAAGAATATTATAAGTTTCTTTTGTAAGTAAATTGGAATAGCAGAAATAGAATAAAAAAACCCGGTTCGCCTGGGCAAATCGGGTTTTTTTATCTAAGCGAATGGGGATAATTTTAGTACATACCACCCATGCCGCCGCCCATTCCACCCATACCGCCGCCCATATCGGGCATAGCTTTTTTCTCTTCGGGCTTATCGACGATAACTGCTTCAGTAGTCAGAAGAAGTCCGGCGATTGAGGCCGCATTTTCAAGAGCGGTGCGAGTGACCTTGGTCGGGTCAATGACACCGGCTTTAATCATATCTTCGTAAACATCAGTCAGAGCATTATAGCCAAAGGCGCCTTTTTCTGCGATTACCCTGTTAACCACAACTGAGCCTTCAACACCGGCGTTGGTAGCAATCTGACGGATCGGTTCTTCGAGAGCGCGGCGAATAATATTAACACCCACCATCTCTTCTTCGTTGACTTTAATGCTGTTAAGAACTTTGATCGCCCTAAGCATGGCTACGCCACCACCGGGAACGATACCTTCCTGGACAGCCGCACGGGTAGCATGAAGAGCATCTTCAACGCGGGCTTTCTTTTCTTTCATTTCAGTTTCTGTAGCTGCGCCGACATTGATAACCGCTACGCCACCGGCTAATTTAGCGAGGCGTTCCTGCAGTTTTTCACGATCGTAATCGGAAGTGGAGTCTTCAATCTGGCGACGGATCTGATCGATACGCCCTTTGATCTGAGTTTTTTCACCGGCGCCTTCAACGATAGTGGTATTATCTTTATCAATAGTGATCTTCTTGCTGGTACCGAGATCAGCCATCACAGCGTTCTCAAGTTTGAAACCTTTTTCTTCGGAAATAACATTAGCGCCAGTTAATGAAGCGATGTCTTCAAGCATAGCTTTGCGGCGGTCGCCAAATCCCGGAGCTTTAACAGCGGCGACTTTGATGGTCCGACGAAGATTGTTGACAAACA
>CAYPUP010000093.1:5432-7636 GCA_964413795.1 uncultured Ignavibacteriales bacterium | reverse complement strand
GAAAAATCTTGAAGACCGGGTCTTTTTCCTTGGCAATCAAAACCGGGTAGAAGCTGTTCTTCCATGCGCTGATCTCTTTTTGATTCCCTCGGAAGAAGAGTCATTCGGTTTAGCTGCCTTGGAAGCTCTTGCTTGTGGTGTTCCGGTTATTGGGACAGCCGGAACCGGATTGGCTGAGGTTGTTGATGATTTCGAAAATGGTTTTTTATTGCCTGTTGGTGATACCAGTTCGATGGCCAGAGCGGCTTTATCTTTGTTAAACAATAAAACACGTCTGACTGAGTTTAAGAAAAAAGCAGCCAAAAATGCTCTGGAAAAATTCAATGCCGAAAAGATTGTCGCACAATATTTAAAATACTACGAGGAAGTCCTCAATGCCGGATAAAACTTTGGATGTTTTGGCTGTTGCAGCTCATCCCGATGACATCGAAATCACCAGCGGAGGGACGCTCCTTAAGCTGGCTGCCATGGGACGTAAAACAGGCGTGCTCGATCTTACCCGGGGAGAAATGGGGACACTGGGGACACAGGAGGATCGCGATAAAGAAGCAGACGAAGCCGGGAAGTTATTGAAATTATCATGGCGGGGAAATTTATCCCTCCCTGATTCAGCCGTCGAATATAATCAGGAAAACAAACTCAAGCTGGCTCAGGTGCTTAGAGATAAAAAACCGGAGCTCGTAATTCTTCCCCATTGGAATCAGCGTCATCCTGATCATCTGGCTTGCAGCCGTTTGGGCTACGATGCCTGTTTTTTAGCCGGTCTCAAAAAGGCTGCTTTAGATGGAGAACCCTTTCGGCCGAGAAAAATTATTTATGCTTCATATTTTCGAAATACTGATTATTCCTTTCTTGTGGATATAACAGATTTCATTGATCAGAAATGCGAAGCGGTAGCGGCTTATAAATCACAATTCTCCAATCCTGTTGCTGCCAGGCATATTTTCCAGCCGGGTGTAGATATCTATGAATTGATGCGCACCAGAGCCAGAGCCCTGGGGCAGCTTGTGGGCGTTCAATTTGCCGAAGCATACACAATCAAAGAGCATATTTTAATTGATGACCTCCAGCATATGCCGGTAAATTCGATTTAAATTCTGCTTATTTTCAGTTGCCAATATTCATTCTTTAAGGTAATATTTGTAAATGAAGAATGTCACCCAAAAATTAGATCCATTGTTGAAGAATACTCAATATTCAAGCAATATTACCTCCGGTATAAGGGTGACCTGGATCGGGTCGGTTGTCAATATTCTACTGGTTATTTTTAAATTTTGGGCTGGATTTATTAGTAACAGTCAGGCTTTGATTGCCGATGCTATTCATTCTTTATCTGATTTGTTTAGCGATGGGGTTGTCATATTAGGACTCAAATGGGGACGCAAGCATGAGGATGAGGATCACCCTTATGGCCACGCCCGTATTGAGACTATCTCAAGCATGATTGTCGGGTTTTTCCTGATATTGGTCGGGTTGGGGATAACATTTACAGCCATCGAAGCTATAAGTAAACATAAATCATCCACCCCTGGATTATTTGCGATTTATACAGCTGCAATTAGTATTATTTTAAAAGAGCTGATGTTCTGGTATACTCTAATCGTTGGAAAGAGACTTAAAAGCCTTGCTCTTATTGGCAATGCCTGGCATCATCGTTCCGATGCTATGAGTTCGGTGGCGGTGTTGATTGGGGTCGGGGCGACCTATTTCAATCCAGACTGGCACCTTGCCGATGCCTACGCCGCCTTGCTGGTTACATTCTTTGTTGTAAAGATAGGGACAAATCTTGTCTGGAACGCTTTTAAGGAATTATCTGATTCCGCTCCGAATAAAGAGGTGATGGAGCAAATTGAAGCAATAGCTTACAGCATAAATGGGGTTCGCGAAGTGCACGATCTGCGCGCTCGTCATTCGGGGTCGCAGATATTTGTGGAACTGGATATTGTGGTTGATCCGGCTCTTACCGTAAAAGAAGGGCATGATATTGCCCATGCGGTTAAAATGACATTGCTCGATTATTTTACCGATGTCACCCGTGTTTTTGTTCATGTCGATATTGAACCAAAAAAACAATAATCAACTTATCTTTTATTTTATTCAATCATTTTAGTAATATTGCATTTGATCTCTTTTTGTAGTATAATCTTTCCGGAAGCGGATGTCGTCTGGTGGCGGTCCCGGCCTTCAAAGCCGTGAGGGAGGTA
>CAYPUP010000093.1:0-5332 GCA_964413795.1 uncultured Ignavibacteriales bacterium | reverse complement strand
CGGAAGCGGATGTCGTCTGGTGGCGGTCCCGGCCTTCAAAGCCGTGAGGGAGGTAATCGTATTACCTCCGGTGGGTTCGATTCCCACCCCTTCCGCTTATTAATAGCAAAAACTTTTAATTGCTCCATGATGCAATAGGATATTTATTTTATTGTAATAAATCATTTTCTGAGCGAGGTGTTATGATAAAACTACCTGATGGAATTAACCCCTATAAAAATAACCCAGTGAACCCAGCTAACTATACCCAAAATCCATATATACCGGGTATGAATGATGATCAGAATCTTGGAATGGGAATTGTCGCCGGTTTGGCTGCGGCTATTGTTGGAGGTGTTCTTTGGGCGGTTATTACCTATTACGCCGGTATCCAAATTGGGTGGATGGCGATAGGAATCGGATTTTTGGTAGGCTTCAGCATCCGTCATTTCGGAAAAGGAAAAGATGTTAGTTTCTCAATTGCAGGGGCTTTTTTAGCTTTAGTTGGCTGTTTGCTTGGTAATATTTTCACGGTCTGTATGTATATTTCGGTTGAGAGCGGGGAAGGCATATTCAACGTTTTATCAGGGTTGGATTTTTCGACAATGTCTGATTATTTGATAACCTCGTTCCGTCTCATGGATGCTGTTTTTTATGGGATAGCAATTTATGAAGGTTATAAGTATTCAGTAATTAAAGCCATTCCTGATAATGAAAATAAAAACTAAAGTAAATTATTAAATATTTTATGCATCGCATTGTGTGTTAAGTAGTTACGTGACACATGCAAGGTAACTTCGGTTTGCATAACATTTATTGTCAAAAATGTAATTGCTTCTCATTCAGTAATAATTAATTTGGCATCTGAAATATTTATATTATTTATTAGGGTTGTATCATTTAGAATAAGAAATGATCTAAGCGATTTTCCGAATCAACATTATCAAAAACTCACTAACAAGGAGAGAAGAGTTATGAAGAAATTATTGTTGATTGGAATGGGGGTGCTTTTATGTGTCCCCTTCACCAGCTTTGCCGGGGATGATGAAGGACACGAAAGCCATGATATGGCTATGGCTGATTCTCCCTGGTTTGATATGTCTAATTGTGACTTTTGCAAAAATCTTATTAAAGATGAAAACCTGTTAAAAAATATGACCTGGGAACATCATGAAATTGAGAATGGTTTTGTGACTATCGCGACTGTTAAACCAGAATCAAAAGCAGCCTATATGGAAACAATGGGAGCTATGATGCAGCTTGGGAATGATATGGAAACTGGTAAAGTCAAACCTGAAGATGTCAAAATGTGTAATTATTGCAAAAATTACGGCATGCTGATGGAAGCTGGCGCTAAGTTTGACTATGTTATGGGGGATGCCGCCGATGTCACTATTGTTACTTCTGATAATCCAGAAATTATTAAAAAAATAAAAGATTTCGGGAATAGAACCAATATGGAAATGGCCAAATGGGAAGAAGCTGAAAAAGCCAAAATGTCCGAATAGCAGGTATTATTATTTTTTTATAAAAGCAGGCGTTTACAATGTCTGCTTTTTTTGTGAAATGAATTAATTTATTGTAATTGACTAATTGACCAAAAATTAGCACAATTTTTTGTGGCAAAATTAAAATTAAATGACTCTCTCCAATATGTCAAAGGAGTCGGTCCGGTTAAGGCGAAAGTCCTTGAGGAGTTTGGCTTTTATACTGTTCGGGATATTCTCAATTATTTTCCCCGCAATTATCTCGATCGCACTACGGTAACCCCTATAGCTGAACTTAAAATTGACCAGCCGGCAACAATCATCGGACGGGTAAGGGCTCACGGCATTCTTCACGGAAAAATAAAGAGATATGAAGTTCTTCTCGAAGATGAAACCGGGGGAGTATCACTGTTATGGTTTCGGGGTGTCAACTTCTGGCAGAAGCTCTTTAAAAAAGATCAGTGGTTTGCCGCAACCGGAACTGTTTCATATTTTCAGGGATTCCAGATTATCCATCCCGATATGGAACGGTTGGAGGATGAAAGCGACAGTATGATACACGCCGGACGGATCATACCTGTCTATCCACAAACAGCTGAATTTAATAAAGTTGGCTTAAGCAGTAAGGGGATAAGAAGGATTACCTCAATTATATTTGAAAATCTTGAAGACCGACTTATTGATTATCTCCCTAAAGAAATATATGGCAGCTATAAACTTCCCGACCTTCATAATGCAGTTCAGAAAATACACTTTCCCGATTCGAGGGAGCAGATAGAATACTGCCGTCGAAGACTCGCATTTGATGAGCTGCTGTCATTTCAATTTTTGGTCTTTTCGAATAAGCAGGGGAAAGAGACAATCGTAAAAAAACAGAAGTACAAACCCCTTAAAAATGTATTAAAAGAATTTCTTGAGAGTCTTCCGTTTGAATTGACGGTTGATCAAAAGAGTGCGGCAAGAGAGATAATAAAAGACTTACAGAATCCTCAGCCAATGACACGGATGCTACAAGGGGATGTCGGGTGCGGGAAGACTGTTGTTGCAATTATATCGGCTTTGTTTGCGGCTAAAAATAAATACCAGGTTGCGTTTATGGCTCCAACTGAAATTTTATCAGAACAGCATTATCGCAACTGGAAGCAACCGCTTTGGGATGCTGGCGTTTCATCGGAATTGCTAACAGCCCGTTTGACCAAAGCTCAAAAAGAAAAAATAGCCAAAAGCTGTACCGAAGGTAAGACTGATATTCTTTTTGGTACCCATGCTTTGATTTATGATTATGTGGTATTTAAAAATCTGGGTCTGGTTATTATCGATGAACAGCATCGTTTTGGGGTCAAACAAAGAGGGAAGCTTCATGCTAAAGGTGAGAATCCTGATCTTTTAGTTATGACTGCCACCCCAATTCCGAGAACTCTGGCTTTAACTCTTTATGGAGATTTGAATATTACTACAATTAAATCTCTTCCCCCCGGAAGAAAACCGGTTCGTACAGTCTGGCGTACTCAGAGTGTCAGGGAAAAGGTCTATCAGTTTGTTTGTGATGAAGTCTCAAAGGGGGGACAGGTTTATATTATATATCCATTAATCGAGAAAAGCGACAAGATAGAACTTGAAAATGTTGAAGATGCTTATAAAGAGTTAACATTAAAATATTTTAAAGACCTTCGGGTTGGAATGGTTCATGGCCGAGTAAAATCAAAAGAACGCGATCTGATTCTGGAAGAATTTCGTGATGGCAAGCTTGATATCCTGTTAGCAACAACGGTAATTGAAGTTGGCCTGGATAATCCTAATGCCACTATAATGATAATTGAACATTGTGAACGATTCGGTTTGGCGCAGCTGCATCAGCTAAGGGGCCGAATTGGCCGAGGGGCAAAACAAGCTACTCTGATAGCCATTGCTCACCCGCCAATATCAGAAATTGCCCAAAAGCGGTTGGAATATTTCAGCCAGACAACAGATGGTTTTGAGATTGCCGAAGCTGATCTTCAATTGCGGGGGCCGGGTGAAATCTATGGTTTAAAACAATCGGGAATACCTGCTTTTAAAACGGTTCATCTTTCCTCTGATCATGACCTGTTAGAAGGATCGAGAAAGGTATTAGAGAATCTCTTCTATAATTACAAGAATCTTGACACGGAATATTTAAATCTTTATAACTACTTATTGGCATCTGTTAAAAGCAAAGAGATGGCTTTTGGCGGCGGTTGATGATGTGAAAATTGTACTAATATCAGGAGTATAAATATGTCGAATAATAATCAGATCAATGATATTATGTTTTCCCAGCTTGTTATTTCTCTTCAGATGGGGGCAATGCAGCAGATGGGGAAAATCGCCTCACCTATTACTGGTAAAATTGAGAGAGATCTCCAGATGGCCAAAGCGAGCATTGATATGCTTAGTATGCTCGAAGCCAAAACAAAAGGGAATCTTTCAGATGAAGAATCAATGTTTTTAAGGCATGTCCTTTATGAACTTAGGATGAATTTTGTCGATGAATCAAATAAGAAGGATGATAAAGCTGACAAGCCTGAGACTACCGATAAAATTAAAGCTGATACAAAAACTGATACAAAAGAAAAACAAAATAACGAGGAAAATCCATCTGATTAATGGTTGAATGAGCTTCAGACTTGTATAATAATCAGACGGTAAGGTAACATTCTCGTTAATAAGTTTACTGTTGTGTTTAATTGCACAAAGCAATATATTTACTTAATGGAAATGGTTGATAAACTGTCACTTAAAACGAATAATTCAAGGTCTTTAATGGTTTCTGCTTTAGGCGATCAACTTGAGTTTGACAAACCTCTGGCCCAGATGACCAGTTTCAAAACCGGTGGAAATGCGGCTTATTTTATTTCTGTCAATTCTGAAAATGAAATGGTGCGGATCATCAAAGAGACTCAAAAGCTGAAAGTCCCTTTTTTCCTGATAGGGGGTGGCTCTAACCTTCTTGTATCCGATCAGGGTTTCGATGGTTTGATTATTAAAGTGGAAATTAAAAAAATAAACCTGGATGATTCATTATCTATCAACTGTGGTGCCGGGGTTGATTTGATTGATTTGGTTAATTTTGCCACGTCTAATTCGTTAACCGGGTTAGAATTTGCTTCAGGAATATGGGGAACGGTCGGAGGAGCTATATATGGCAATGCCGGTGCTTATGGCGGTGAGATTGGGGATGTTATTACAGATGTTACTCTGGTTGATTTGAAGGGTAATATCAAAGTCGTTGACAGGGATTATTGCCGGTTTGGGTACCGGGATTCTTACCTTAAAAAGACTAAGGAAATTATCACTTCCACCCGATTAAAATTAATAAGAGGTGAAAAGGAAGCAATAAAATCAAGAGTTGATGAAATCATGGCCTCAAGAAATGCAAAACATCCCAATGAAAATACCTGCGGCTGCTTTTTTAAGAATATTCCTGATCAGAGAGAAAAATACGGAAAACTTGCAGCTGGTAAATTACTTGAGGAAATCGGAGCCAAAAAAATGTCCGTTGGCGGCGCAAAGATCTTTGACAAACATGCTAATATGATTGTAAATTCTGGTAATGCTACTTCTGCCGAAATCAGTAAATTAGCTGAACTGCTTAAGCAGAAAGTATTTGATAAATTTGGTATCGAACTTGAAGAAGAAGTTACCCGATTAGGGGAATTTAACTAACAGGAGGAAATGCCTATCGCAACTTTATAAATAATTGAAATAAACCGATATACGGTTATAACTGTGAATAAAAACAAAATTAAGCTTATTTATTTTTACCTGGCCGCTATTTGCCTGATATTAATGATGAGGTCTATTTCATATAGTGCGTCAGGTTTTACGATGTCATTATATGACCCTCC
>CAYPUP010000092.1:5309-7738 GCA_964413795.1 uncultured Ignavibacteriales bacterium | reverse complement strand
GGTTGCCATTCGCCATTCTTCGGGCGGAATGCTCCGACCAGGAATAGTTGCCTTCATAATCAGAGAATCGTTCCGGCATGATTTGATTGATTTTCAAATATCCCATTTTATCCATAGCGGCATCATAAGATGCTATCAGTTCTACATCATGGCTATCATCATATTTTTCTCTGTGATAAATGGCGTCCATGGGCAAGCGAGGTTTTATTTTTGAAGGTTTGATCGGTTCACCAAGAGACATTCCCATCAACGGGTAGCAAAAGTCAGGTAAATTTAAAAGATCGGCTGCTTCTTCAATTTTATTTCTGATGCCGCCGACCATAACGCCGCCATACCCTAATGCCTGAGCAGCCATTAATGCCCGGTCGGCAACAAGAGCGGCATCAACGGTTGCTACGATAAACAACTCGGTGTAATCACCATTGTAAGAATATCCTTTGCTTTTATTAATTTTGTACAATCGATACAGATCAGCGCAGAAAACCAAAAAGAGTGCAGACTCTTCGACATGTCTTTGATTACCACATAGTTTCGATAGCTTTATTTTTTTAGAATCATCCCTGATACTAATTATTGAGTACGCCTGCAGGTTGGATGAAGTTGGAGAACGCTGGGCTGTGGTAACAATAAGTTTTTCTTCATCTGTGGTTATCTCTTTTTCGGTAAATTCCCTTACCGAAGCATGAGAATTAAGAAAATTTAAAATATCATTCATATGGCCCTTCTCTGTATCTGCACCGTCAGATTTTCTATCCTGACAGTCACTATTCAAACTTATCAAGCCGGAAAGGATTCCTGCCTTCTCCAGCGGGATAACTAAGTATCTTATTCATCCCCATCGTATATCAATATAAAAAAAGGCGGGATAAATTCCCGCCTTATGTTTTAAAAATAAAATAAAAAAATTAATTTCCGGAATAGTTTCGTTTGGCTCCTTTGGCTGCTTCTATCTGACGAAGCACTTCTTTGTAATGTGCTTTTGACATCTCATTAGCCGTTGTTGATCCCATCCCGTTTTTGATAGCGCTTTCGATGATATTTAAATCATTGGCTGCAAGAGTACTGGCATCAGAAGGGTATACAATAGAGTTGGTCAAATAAATAGTAATGAGGCGTTTCAAATGGAGTTGTTGAAGCTGGCGGCGGAAACTGTTTACATCAGAAAGGTCGACAATCTCACTCCAGATTGCCCGACGAACATCGGTGAACATGTCATACATGGTATAAACATCTTCCCCGGGGTTAAATCGTCCCTGATTATTTAGAAGACGATCAAGAACCAGTGGACTGTATAAGCTGTTTAGAGCTAAATTCTGAATATTAAGAGCGCGGTTATGAATCGGATAGTCAATTTGCGGCATTGTCCAGGCCGAACCATTGAAGTCTGAGAAACGTTCCGGTTGCAGTTTATTGAGCAAATCCGAAGATAATTCGAAAGCCTCCGACGCAAAAATATTGTCACGCAGGAATTGAACTGCTCGGCGCTGATCGGCTGCTTTTACCGGAGTAAATGGCAGGATGCCCTGCTTATCGCCGACATGATAACGGTTGTGATAAATGCCCCCTACAAACCTGGCGGCAAAATTAGCGGATTCATAATATGATCGCCAGCCTCTGACAAATGAGCGAAGAATCTCCTGGTAGCCTTCACCCGGTTTTTCGAATTTTTTGTAAGCGTTGGTCCACAATTCACGGGTTAATTCTACTTTGTGTTGGCAGTAGGCAATAGGATCATTACCCTGATCAAATAAATTACACAGGGGATCGATCCCTTTGGGGCTTGATCCAAAAGCATCTTCATCGGTTCCGTAAACTAACAACGGATCGGCAGCTTTCTCAGCGATAGTTTTTAGCTGTGGCAATTCCTCCTCAGGAGTCTTGGCGTCAAAGTCTGAGTAAGCATATTCAATTACCCAGTCATCATAAGGTCCCGGAACCGAGGGGTAAAACTCACCCTGTTTTTTGCCGGTAGCGGCAATATTCGGCGGATTGTAATCCATTACGGTGCCGCCCATACTGTTTTGGGTGGTGAACTTTCTGTCCTGAAGCTGTTCCAACGAATAAATGGAGGAAGCTTTAAAATTGTGGCGGAATCCAAGCGTATGACCGACTTCGTGAGCAATCAACTCAACCAGATAGGAATGAACGTATTCTTTAGTCAGAGAATCCTTATCAACGAAATCACCCACTGAGCCGAGTAAATAGGTCAACCCAAAGGCAGCTTCCCTTGCTGATTCTGAAGCATAGCTGCAAAGAATTTCTCCTGTCTGATTAATATCAATCGTTTCATGGTTTTGTTCCGGATCACTTTCGCTCATAGCCAGTGGCTCAATGAAATATTCCATATTGGAATACATGTAGCGGATAAAATCTGCAACAACTCTTACATCGGCATCATAAATTTGTCCGGTGAAAGGATTGGCCCGGCT
>CAYPUP010000092.1:0-5209 GCA_964413795.1 uncultured Ignavibacteriales bacterium | reverse complement strand
CGGTTCGGAAATACGAGCTTCGGGATTTTTCTTTTTCAGATTCCAGCGATCGATATAACGAACATAGGGAGACTCTTCATCTAAAGTAGAGTAATCCTCATAAATTGTAAGGAAATGTCCAACCCGGTCATCAGCTAAACGGGGGACATAGTCGGTCTCCGGTATTGAAGAAAGTGAATAATGAAAAGTGTGGAACATGCTGTAAGGGTTTTGCATTGTTTCGCCATTAAAAGGTATAGAAGTCTTATAATGCAGTTTGACATCAATTTCACTATTTTCAGGGAAGGATTTAACTTTATCAAAATAACTGTTTTTACTGTCAAAACTCATCCCCATTTTTGCCTGGGACATAAAATATCCCAGGTTTTGGGCATCACGAATAAAAAGATCGGTCGGATCAATCAAAATGGCATTGGTAGAGTTCTGCGGCTTTGATTTAACCGGTGTGGAAGCAAAAAGGTGATCTGATATGCTGCGTTCAATAGCTTTGGAGAGTGATGCGGTGGAATCGGCCCTGATACGCAAATTCTTTTCGAGCATCATTATCTCTTTGCCTATCCGTTTAAAATAAAAAGGGAAGGAACGGCCCATCGAACCATTATCAAAAAAGGCTCCTTCGGCTCCCGATCTGGTTTCTCCGCACAGAAAAATAGTATTGTATTGGCCGGGCTTTATGGCCATCAGCATGCTGTTGTCGGTGGTATCCTTATAAAAATCAAAAAGGCCTCCGATTTTAACCCGGTCTTTAATTAATTCATCAAATGATTTTTCGCTCTCCTTTGATGATTTTGGGGAAGAAGACTCGCTGCTGTTAGAATCATGGCCAAAAATTCTGACCCGGCGGCCGGCATCAGCATCAGAAGCCGTCACGAACAGAAAACAAAGAGTGAACAAAAGCAGAGTTGTTAATCTTGATCGCATGTTAAACCTCGGAAAGTAATAAGTTAATAAATATTCAATTCCATATTAAACGAAAGAAAATAGCCCTTTGTTTCCCTGACAAGCGAATTAGTAAAAAAATTACTATTTTTTTCGAAACAGATTAAAACTTCCAAATGAAGTGTCGGGGTGATAGAATTCGCTTATGACCGGTCTCAAAGGTATGGCCGGTTCGTATTTGACAACTATAAAATCTGGTTTTTGTCTGAGTATATTATTTCTGATGTCATTGTCGAGAGCTAGATGATATTTCCTGCTTTCCTCCTGAGTAAGAGGCAGCGGGAATTCAAAACCCAAAAATTCCAATCCGTTCAGATTGGATACTTCGGCAAGCAGAGGCACCGCCGGCCATTCGGAGAGGATTATTTTGTTTGTCGATTCCTTTTTAATATAAGAGCACATCCGGTGCACGTTTATGATACTATTAGATCCATCCTGTTCTCTGACGCTAAAAATAAATATGATAATATAAGGAATTATCCCAATAATATAGACAACGGCTAATATTCTGACAATGGATTTTCTCGCTAACTCCCGGTTCAAAATTTTCATTTTTGACCGGGAAAAGAAATACTCCAAACCTCCGGCTGAGGCTATTAATACAAAAGGGATTGGCTGCAAGAAATATTGCTGTAATATCGGTAATGGCAGTAAATAAATAATTGTTATTATGATAGCTATTATTCCTGATACTCTAATAGGCGATTGATACCATCCTATGTATATATTATTTTTGTTCTTCATTGCCTGTCTGCTGAAAATAATAACAATGATCATAATTATAAATATCTGGGGAGTGATAAGCAATTTCCCGAATGTTTTAATTTTATCTATCATCCCTTCATTGAACCCGACCCAGTCATTGCGCATCAAATGAAAGCCAATATTATCGTAAAGAAAATGATCCGGGCTGAGGTAAAACAGATAGAGAGTTGGAATTGAAACAACAACTATTGAGAGAAAATATATTGTTATGTTTTTAAGTTTAGATTCCGATGAATTTAAATAAATTACAACAGCATATAATATTATTAGCGGGGCGAAAACTGATCGGAAATTGACTGCCAAGGCAATTGAGATTGCAGTAGCAACTACCATCCTGATCTGTTTTATTTTTAGAAAATATATAAAACTCAGAAATGAAAACATAAGAAGAAAATCAGTAAACATATAGGTCTTGGCAAGAGGATGCCATGTGATTATCAGAGCGTTAAACGCATATAGAAAGAGTAGAGCAGTACGGACTGAATTGTTAATTGTAATTTTACAAACTATCCTTGTAAAAAGTATAATTGTAAATAATGAAAATACTGCTCCTATAAAGCGGGCAATAAAGAGCGTTGTAAAACCATACCCGGATATGGGGGAGAAAAAGTAGGGAAGATAAGGCATTTGCGGGAAGAAGAAATCTATATATAATGTCCGGCCATTCCAGACTTCCTGAGCAGCGATTAAATAAAAACCTTCATCACTATCAACCAGCCGGGTAAAGGCAAAAATCAATACTATTATAAAATGGGATAGAATAAGATAAATGGTTGATCTTTTTAAAAAGAAATTTTGATCATCTGTTTTCGAGATAGTAGTCAAGGTAACTCTTCCCTTTATTTGTCAAATCGTAATATGTATGATTACGGTGCTTGATCCATTTATTATCGACGATTCCTTTACGATACTGGATAATAAGGGGCTGAACCCGTTCAAGTAAACCCATTTCACGAAGTTTTTTGTGACAGTCAAAAGCGGTCTTTTGGGAAATTACCAGTTTTCTGGCAACAACTAAAGAGTAATCGACTCCATATTCTCTATGATGCTCGAGCACCCGCCAGTCATTTTCATCCAATTGATTATAATTATCATCCGGTTCGAAAGAGGGGACATCCTCAGTTATGTCTTTCCATTCAAGCTGCACAAAACGTTCCTGCTCGGCCTTATTTAAATTGGGGCAGTCTTTTTTGTGAACCTTGATGACATTGCCATAACTATAGTAGCCAATTATATCATCACTCAAGCAAGGTCGGCAGCAGTTGGCGAGAGTGTAATCTTTTTTTAGTTTAATTTTGTCGGTCATGGTTCGTATACTAATACAATAAATAAAAAATGAAAAGAAATTGTTTTTTAAATCTGTTATCCTTACATTGCGTCAAATATTCAGGAGGACAACGGATGCATGATACGTTTATTTCTTCACCAGCGGGAATACTGGCTGTACTGGCGGCGGTGACTTCATTATTCTTCTTTATCGAAAAAAAGACCAAATGGAATATTTTCAATTATTTTCCCCCATTAATATTTATCTATCTTATTCCTGTGCTGCTCTCAAATACCGGAATAATTCCTAACAAATCAGGCGTCTATGATTTTATGGGGGATAATGTCCTGCCTATGTTTCTCGTAATCATGCTTCTTGAAGTTGACATCCTGGCAACAATCCGGGTGATGGGCAAGGGGATTTTTGTGATGCTTCTCGGAACACTGGGGGTGGTAATCGGAGCCCCGATTGGGTTGATGATTGTCAAGCATGGTTTGGGACCGGATGCATGGAAAGCATTTGGCGCTTTAGCCGGAAGCTGGATTGGCGGGACGGGCAATATGTTAGCGGTGGCAAACGGCATTGAACTTGATGAAAGCTCGCTTGATTTTGGTTATGCGGTGATTGCCGATAATGCGGTCTATATGATTTGGCTGCCGATAATGCTGGCTTCAAAGAATTTCGCAGGATGGTTTAACAAGTTTACTAAAATGCCAAAATCTAGAGTGGAAACGCTTGAAAAAGCAGCCTCGGAATTGATTGTAGATAAGGGGACACCGGCCATGCGGCATTTTTTATATCTAATATTGATTGGCTTTGCAGTTACGGCCATATCATCGTGGTTGTCCGAACATATAACACCAATGCCGCCGGTCTTTTCAACCAATACCTATAAAATTCTGCTGGTAACTTTTTTTGGAATTGTATTGTCATTCACTAAAGCCAATAAGATTCCCAGTTCGCATGCTTTTGCGATGGCTTTGGTTTATTTATTTGTCGCCCGAATGGGGGCCAAGGCTGATCTATCTGATTTAAATTCTTCAGTCTTTTGGTTTTTGTTAGGGGCATATATCTGGATTTTTGTTCATGGCGGTTTTTTGGTTGCAGCGGCCAGGATTTTCAAAGTTGATGTTCACACAGCGGCGATTGCCTCGGCAGCCAATATCGGTGGAGCGGCTTCGGCTCCAATTGTGGCGGCGCATCATAACCCGGTGCTGGTTCCGGTTTCGATATTGATGGCTTTGCTTGGATACGCTATCGGCAACCCGGCGGCATTTTTGGCTGCCTGGCTGTGCGAGATGGTGATGTGATATTAAAATATATTTAAATGAAATATTGTGTAACTTATGAGTAATTTCAGGGAGAAAAGTCTCATGTCAAAAATTATCATTGTTCTGTCAGCTATGATATTAACTATATCATGTAGTGTCTCAGCCGAGGAAGAAATTGAAATACCGGATTGGGGGAAAATCGAAAACTGGGAATGGGAATACCAGCCCCCTCCGGAATATCAAAATGCTGATGCAGTTGTGCTTTTTGATTTTGGAAGAGTCGAAGTTGAACTCAGGGGAAAACAACTCAAACGATTTATTCGGCTAAAAGTGTTTAATCCTGATAAAGCTATTAAGTTAGTAACTCCTATCTATAGAAATGGTGATTTAAGTGATTATGAAATAAAATTTCATTTCTCACTTACTGAAGTATTGTCTCTTGTAAGCGGTTTTAAGAATGAAGTAAAGAACTTCCAATGGTCATATACCGAATCTGTAATTGAAGATTTAAGTGATATAGGTTTTATCGTAGATCTAAAATATACAATCGACTATGACTCAACATATATCCCACCGTGGTATTTTGATAGCGAATGGTTGACCATAAAATCTGTTTATCAAGTTAGTATTGGCGGATGCTATAATTACTCATACTGGTCGGAGAATATTCCTGAAGAAAAAAGCCTCCCGATAGAAACCCGCGGGGGAGGTTTGGTCGGGTCATTTTACAGAGTCTTTAACTGGCAATTAACTGATGTACCTCCATATAATTTTGATGATGATAAATTGGTTCGTCGAGAGATTTCACCAATAGTTTATTTTACGCTTCGTTTCCACGGCAACACGACTCTGTCTAATATGGAGCCATTTACAAATATTGATAATGCCGAGATAGCTGTTGAATTTATTCCCTTTATGGAGAGCTATTTAAGAAAATCGAATGGAAAAAAGAGACTTGTCAAAGAGG
>CAYPUP010000091.1:3649-7809 GCA_964413795.1 uncultured Ignavibacteriales bacterium | reverse complement strand
CGATGGCTGGAGGATGTAAATGAGACTTAGAATATCTGTACTTGTTTTATTCATTGTCATACTTTTTATAATTGGCTGCGGAGGCAATCATAAGATAAACTCCGGTAAATTAAAAATTGTTACTACTACCGGTATGATAGGTGATGCTGTAATAAATATCGCCGGTGATAAAGTCGAGCTTACAACTTTGATGGGTCCCGGCGTTGATCCTCATTTATATAAAACCACCAAGGGCGATTTGGATCTCTTGTACAATGCCGATATAATTTTTTATAATGGTCTGCACTTAGAAGCCAAGATGGCTGAAATTCTGCAAAAGATGTCTTCATCAAAAACGACAATTGCTGTTGGCGAATACATTGACAGCTCCCACCTCCATTATCCCGAACATTTCGAAGGATTCCCTGATCCGCATGTTTGGTTTGATCTCCTGTTATGGACCCAGGCAATAGAAAAAATTAGTGTGGTTTTGCAGGAGAAGGATACTCTTAATGCACCCCTCTACCGGAGCAATACCCTTTCCTTAATAGACACCCTCCGTGTGTTGGATAGTTTTATCAGAAATCAAATTGTACAGATACCAAAAGAACAAAGAGTATTAGTAACAGCTCATGATGCTTTTGGGTATTTCGGTGATGCATATGATATCGAAGTTAAAGGGTTGCAGGGTATCTCGACCGTAACCGAAGCCGGCCTTCACGACGTAACCCAGATGGTTGATATGCTTGTAAATAGAAAAATAAAAGCTGTCTTTGTAGAATCTTCAGTTTCAAAAAAAGCAATCAACTCCGTTGTCGAAGGATGCAAAGCCAGAGATCATCAGATTATTATCGGGGGGGAGCTCTTCTCTGATGCAATGGGGCAACCGGGTACTCCCGAAGGGACTTATATCGGAATGGTCAGACACAATGTCGAAGCAATTGTATCTTCACTAAAATAAGAAAGATTTAATAAATGAATAAAGTCCCGCCAATTGAGATACATGACTTGACGGTAGCTTACCGTAAAAAACCAGTGTTATGGAACATTGACTGTTCCCTTCCGGAAGGACAGCTAATAGGATTAATAGGTCCTAACGGAGCCGGAAAATCTACTCTGATAAAAGCCGTGATGGGACTGCTTCCGTTAATGTCAGGCTTTGTTAAAATTTATGGTGAACCTCTGGAAAAAATGCGGCAGAGAGTCGGCTATGTCCCCCAAAGAGAATCGGTTGATTGGGATTTTCCTACCGATGCAATCGATGTCGTCACAATGGGACGTTACGGCTATCTCCCGCTGATTGGCCGGGTGAGAAAAAAAGATAAAGAGATTGCTATGGAAAGCCTCAGGAAACTGGGGATGGAAGATTATGCTTACCGCCAGATTAGCCAGCTTTCCGGAGGCCAGCAGCAACGCATATTTTTGGCCAGAGCCTTAACCCAGGATGCTCAGATATATTTAATGGATGAACCGTTTGTAGGGGTTGATGCTTCTACCGAAAAAGCAATTATTACGCTATTGAAAGATTTAAAAGAACAGGGTAAAACAGTTTTGGTTGTCCATCATGATTTGCATACTGTAGCTGAATATTTTGATTATGTCATGCTTTTGAATATGCGAATGGTTAAATTTGGCCCGACCACTGAAATCTTTACTGAAGAAAATCTTAAAAACACTTATGGCGGCAAGTTGAACCTGCTGACCGAAGCGGCTGAAAAAGTCAGCACTCATCTTTAAAGAAAAAATTATGGATTTTTGGGAATTGACATTGCGATTTTTTTCCATGGCTGATGCCAATGTTCGCTGGGTTGTCACCGGATCTATATTTTTAGGCGGAGCAGCCGGCGGCTTGGGAGCCTTTACATTTCTACAGAAACGTTCCTTATTGGGGGATACAATCGCCCACTCAGCTCTTCCCGGAATTGGTTTGGCTTTTCTGATAACCGGCAGAAAAGATTTTTTATTTTTACTGATTGGGGCAGCTATGACCGGATGGTTAGGGGCGGTTCTTATAAATACAATTATACGCCATACCAGAATAAAACAAGATTCTGCTTTGGGAATTGTTTTGACATTTTTATTTGGACTGGGAATTGTAATCCTGACCTATATCCAAAAATCAGGAGCCGGGGCACAAGCCGGACTGAATAAATTTTTATTTGGCCAGGCTGCAGCAATGGGAAAAGATGATGTAACCATTCTGGCTGTATCTGGAAGTATAATGTTGACTCTAATATTTGTGTTGTTCAATAAGTTTAAGATCATATCTTTTGATCCGGGATTTGCAAAGTCAATTGGCTTAAAAGTCGGTTGGCTCCAATTTCTAATGACTTCGTTAATCGTCTGTAGTGTTGTCATCGGCTTGCAGGCGGTAGGCGTGGTTCTTATGGCCGCTATGCTGATCACCCCCTCTGCGGCGGCTCGGCAATGGACCGACAGGCTGAGCCTGCTTATTGTATTAGCTTCTGTTTTTGGAATTTTAGCAGGTATCATGGGGGCGTATATTTCGTTCCTTGCCCCCCGCTTCCCAACCGGCCCCTGGATGGTTGTCTCTATTTCGGTAATATTTGGATTCTCGATTCTTTTCGCTCCCGAAAGAGGCGTTATCAGCCGCATATTCAGACATAGACAAAATCAGCGCAAAACCACTCTGGATCACTTACTGAAAGCATTATTCAAAGCGGGCCTCAATGAAAAAAAATGGGATACTTATTATCCCGTTGATCAGATAAATAAAATGTGGTCATTTACCAAAGGCCAGCTTCGATGGGGGCTGGCCAGGTTAAAAAGAAGAGGCGTTATTGAAAAATCAGGTGATATGTATCGTCTCACTGATACCGGGGTTAAAGAGGGTTCCCGAATTCTTCGTCTGCATCGTCTCTGGGAAGTTTATCTAAGTCGTTTTCTGGAATTACCCGATGATCATGTCCACCGTGATGCCGAAGACATGGAACATATTTTGACTCCTGAAATGGAAAAGAAACTATTGAAGCTGTTAGGACAACCGGAAGTTGATCCGCATAACCAGGAGATCCCATATCTGGATCGGGAGGTGACGTCATGAATTATCCAGATTTCTGGGTTATACTGACAGGAATTTTAGCGGCCGGTTCATGTGGCCTGATCGGTTCATTTTTAGTTCTGCGCAACAATGCCATGCTGGGAGATGCTATTTCTCATGCGGTTCTCCCCGGTTTGGTATTAGCTTTTTTAATTACATACAGCAGGGGTGTTGTCCCAATGTTAATCGGGGCCGGCCTGATGGGTCTGCTGACAGCTTTTCTTACCGAATGGTTAGGCAACACCGGAAGATTATATAAAGATGCCGCTCTTTGTATCGTCTTTACGCTATTGTTTTCAATAGGCGTAATCCTGGTTTCGATATACACCAGTCAGGTTGATCTTGATCAGGAGTGTGTCCTTTATGGAGAAATTGCTTATACTCCCTGGGATGTATTGGTCATCGGTGGTACCGACTATGGGCCTCGGGCAGTATGGATTCTTGGCGGCATATTCCTGGCTAATATATTGTTTATTACCCTCTTTTTTAAACAGTTAAAAATTTCATCCTTCGATCCGGCTCTGGCAACATCTTTAGGTATATCAGAAAGATTGTGGCACTACCTCCTGATGACAATGGTTTCATTGACTGTCGTTGCTGCTTTTGAATCTGTCGGGGCTATTTTAGTCGTGGCTATGTTGATTATTCCCGGAGCAACCGCTTTTCTTTTGACCCGCAAACTTGTAATGATGTTAGTATTGTCTGTTATCATTGGAACGATATGCGCGGTGGGAGGATTTTACGGGGCATCGTATTTTAACGCTTCGATTGCCGGTTTTATGGCTGTTGTCGGGGGAATTGTTTTTGCTGGTTCAGTTTTTATTTCAAAAGCATTTAAATTAAGTTAATGTTTTATAATGCCGTATCAAAAAGCTGCAATACTCCTTTCACGACAATCTATGCATCCAGCCGGATCAACTCCCTGGGTAAAAAATACATTTGAAGCGCTAAAATGGATCAAAGAAAATAACTATACTTTGGTTTCATCGGTGGGAATGCAAACCTGGGAGATGATAACAGCGATGGCTTCAGATTTAAATATCACACAGGAAATTCAAATCCCCTGTAAAGATAATCTCGATTTTAAGAATCAGATTGAATCTGTAATTGAACAATTTGA
>CAYPUP010000091.1:0-3549 GCA_964413795.1 uncultured Ignavibacteriales bacterium | reverse complement strand
TGGGGGATTAAAAACGGAATCACTGAAGTTAAATACTATGATCCTTCTCTTAAACAGAAGCCAATTCCCGAAGAAAAATGGTATAGCCAGTCAATTGGAAAAAAAACCGATTGGCAGCAAGAGCATGAGTATCGTTATAAAAACGACTTTAACTTAGCCATAGTACCAAATGATAAGTTGATTGCGATCTGTTATAAACAAGATGAAATCAAAGAAATAGAATCAGATTTTGGCATCCAGGCAATCTCAATATTATCCTATTGATAATCTTTACAATGAGGAGGAGCTGCCCCTCCCTGCCATAACCACCGCACCATATAAACAGCATCAGCTACATTAACACTCATATCGGTCGAAGCATTCACATTTGCTTCATTCCAGCAGGGCGGTTCCGGTCCGCCTTTCCAAAGGAAATTAACAAGATAGACAATATCGACAACAGTTATTCCTTCGGTCTTCATATCTCCAATCAAATTCCCTCTTACCCCCTCGCAGCAATTGGCAATGACGGAATCATAAACAGCCGAAGCGGCATTGGCGCCGTTGACCAGATCAGCATAAGTGGTTCCGCCAATAATAGCAAAGGCGACGGTATCTGATTCACCTGATGGAATCAACATTGGACCGGCAGTCAGTAACTGAAATAAACCATTTTGGCCGGTTGTATAGGTGTTGGCTGTTCCGAACCCATTAGTCAAGGCGATTGCTTTTTCGCTTTCGGTTAATCCATCGCCATACGAAACAATACTTTCATCAGCAGTGTAAGCTGAGGTAACATTGCCATCGAGTACTTTGGTGGCATTGTAATTTGAAATTGTTGAACCATTGTTGTAAGCTGTCCAGAGAACGCTGTCACTGCTGTTCCAACCCCCGGCGTTGACTGAATAAGAAATAACATCCCAGTCACAGTATAAGCCGATTCGCACCAGACTCAATGGATAGGCATTATCATTGGAAATTATATAGCGCATTATGACAAAATTATCATAACCTGCATCTTCATAAGAAAAGCTCTGCTGGACTACACTGATTCCTATTGGATGTTCAGCTCTTTCATCACTGAATATCGAATATGTCTCCTGGGGAGATTTGAATCCCGGTTCTAAAAGCTGAAGGTTTCCACCCGGTTTAACTCTAAAATCACCATCCGGTTCTACAGCCGCGCACCGCACACCATCAGAAACATAACCAGAACTGGCAATAATCATCAGACCACTTTCATAGAGATAGCTATTACTGCCATCCAGTTTAAATCCGACCCCGCCAGCCTGAAAAAATGAACCTACACCCATACCATAGGTGCCGAAATTAGAAACCGAAAATTGCACACGATTATTGTTGTGAGTAGCAATCATACGGGATGTTTTTGGTTCGACCAAAAAATATAATTTCGAAGCCTCGCTGTAGCCTGTACCGTTTATCTGGAAATCAAGCGACAAAACCGTTCCCTCGGTAATAGTATCCGAAACGATGACCTTTATTGAATCCGATGAACGAAGCGTATCCCCTTCGTTGAGAGTCCCGAATGAAGCGATCCCGTCAAGAATCGTTAATGAAGGATTTGATCCGGTAATAGTCGCCGTAACATTTGCAACCGTACTCCCCAGGTTTTGCAATATAATCTTACCAGCTACAATATCACCCGGAGAAATCGGGAGATGATCAAAGGCATATAATCTAACATTGGGTGTAGTATTTGAAGCAGACAAAGCATTAAGGGCAGCCATGCAGTCAATCGCACCCCATCCATAAGTATTATCTGGCAGAGTATGAGGGCCATCTACGGCGGAAGTTAAAATTGCCGTTTTGATTTCATCGACCGTTGCATTCGGATTTTTCTGGCGAAGTATCGCCACTAACCCGGAAACATGTGGAGCCGCCATTGAGGTGCCGGTTTGCGAGGCGTATGTTCCTCCCGGAACAGATGATCTGATTGTATAACCCGGGGCAACAACATTCGGCTTGATAGCTCCGTTACAATCTGAGGGTCCACGGGAAGAAGATCCATAAATTGTCAGAGGGAAAGTTTTATAACAATTACCGACTGCAAAACAATCAATAGAATCCAGGGCTCTATTAGCCGGGTTGCGGATGGCATCGGTTTGGGTTCCTTCATTTCCGGCGGCAAATATATTGACGATACCAAGAGCTTCAAGGTTATCAATCAGGGTGTAAAAAACATCCTGGCATCCAATCCCCTGTACTCCCCAGCTATGATTGATTACATCGGGGAGATCATCTATGGAGTTGGGATCACCATCAGGATCAGCCGCCCATTCAAAAGCATCGATAATCGAGGCTCCATTGACATCAATCACCCCGGCCGCTATCCATTTGGCATCCAAAGCAACACCAACTGTATCACCGGTGGCATCATCATGCCCAACCATTATGCCGGTGGTATGTGTACCGTGAGTAGGTGATGTTCCCGATGGTACATGGGGAAAAGGTTCCTGATCGCGGGGATCAAACCAGGCTGCCGCCGAATCTCCATCATGACCTTTCCAATTGTTGAACAAGGCCGGATGCATACCATCAACGCCGGAATCAAATGAACAGACAACTCTGCCAGCGCCGGTATAACCGGCCGCCCAGGCATCATCAGCATTGATAAAAGTAAGATTAGCTTCCACTCCAAGGGCATCAGGTGCAATTTGCGCTGATTTTTCAGGTGTTATCAAAGTTATTATTGGAACAGCATGGATAATTTCAACATCATGGCGCGAAGCTAATTCCGAAAGTTCAGACACTTTCAAATCAACTTCAATAATATTGGCAATCCAGTGCGGCTTATACGACACTACTTTATTATCATTTTTAAGGTCTTCTAATTTCCCAATCAGAGCCTGCTGGCTATTTTGATGATTGGTCTTGAAACTTTCCACCGCAATTTCATAACGTCCTTTGCGGGTTGAGGAGAGAGAATTCTGGTTGGATTTTAATGATTTAGTATTTACGGCATCAGGCAGCTTGATCCAGACTGAAATGACATCATCACTATTCTTTGCAGATATTTGATTTTGAAGTTCAGGCGATAGTTCTCCGGCGTAGGTCGTACAACATATAAAAAGGACAAATAAAGCATATTTTACATATTTCATTTAATTCTCCATATCATATCAAACAATTTATAAGTAACTAAATATACCTTAAAAACGGACATAACACAAAAATAGTTTATAAAATTTAGTAGTTATTTTATACTATCAAAAATTTGTGTGATATATTAGTTTTTTAATGTTGCATTTTAATCGCCACCTGGTAGATTTAATTTACTAAATGACTATTTACTATTAAGCATATGTCAAGTATTAAAGCCAACGGATTATATATTACTTTTTTCTTACTAATACTGATTGGTCTTATTCCAATTCTTATGGTTAACTATCCTCCCTCAGGTGATTTACCGGCACATATCCTGGGCGTTGTTTTACATACAAATCCCGATGGACAATCTCAGTCAAGCTACTTATCGGCTGAGTGGATTCCTTCTCCCTATATTCTCTTCTTTCTAATAGCATTTCCACTGATAAAGATTTTTGGTTATTT
>CAYPUP010000090.1:0-7818 GCA_964413795.1 uncultured Ignavibacteriales bacterium | reverse complement strand
GCTCAGGCGATTCCAACCGCGGAACTATTAGTTGTAACAACGCCCCAGGCAACAGCTACTCATGTAGCCGGACGGGTTGCTAAACTTGCTGAGCGGACAAAACTTAAGGTTATTGGCGTGATAGAAAACATGGCCTACTACGAAGTTGACGGCCACAAAGATTATGTCTTTGGAAAAGACGGTGGCAAAGAATTAGCTAAAGATTTAGGCGTTGCTATGCTTGGAGAAATCCCTCTTAAGAAATCAATCCGCGAGGGAGGCGACAAAGGTCAACCGCCGGCAACAGATGGCAACCGGGATGAAATTTTACTTTTCGAGTCTTTGGCAAAGAGTATTCAAAAAATGTCCAGTTGATAACCTGTTGCAGTTATTCACATTCTTCATTTTTTAATTAATAACGATTGTGATTCAGAATTGGTAGTAGATATTAATGTAATTTATTATGTCTCATAAGATGCTAACAAACAAGAGCTTCAAATTTCCTTCAACTTATTAACATTGCCTTCTTGACGGAGGCCTACGTTATCCCTATTTATGTATATGAAAGTACTTGAATCGCAAAATGTTAACAAGATGTGGATAATTATTGGTTGGTTTTTGAAACATCTTGAACTACCGCAGGTTAAATCGTTCTATCATTTAATTAATTGTTAGTAATTTTGTGGACAACTTGTGTGTTAATGAAGATGTTTTATGATATCCTGTTGCGATTCAATTAGAAAGATAAACGAAAATTTGTGAAAATACTGAGGGGGTAAATCAGTATGGAGTTACTTGAAGGAGTGAAAAACTCACAGCAATGGAAAGACTGTCTGCTATATATTTCCCGCCGAATGAAAGAGCAGTCTTTTAACACGTGGATTAAACCTATAAAGGGAGAACCTAATGGGGAACAAAAATTTAGTTTAGGGGTACCCAATCAGTTTGTCGCCGATTGGATTAAAGGACATTTTTCGGATATCATTAATGAAGCTTTCACCGAGGTTTTAGGCCATAGCTATGATGTGAATTTTATTATATCAAAAAACAATGGTAATGGCGATGACAGCCAGACAGCCATTGATTTTGCAAATTCGACAAGCATCCCTATTGCCCGTGCTTCGGCAAAGATTCAGAATCACTCTCATAATCTGAACACCAAATATCATTTCGATTCATTGGTTGTTGGTGACTTTAATCAATTTGCCTGTGCCGCAGCTATGGCAGTGGCCGAAGCCCCCGGTTTGACAAAATATAATCCCCTCTATATTTATGGGGGAACCGGACTTGGGAAAACCCATATTGTTCAGGCTATCGGCAATGCGATTTTAGACAATTTTCCCAATCGGCGAGTTATGTATGCAACCTCGGAAAAATTTACTTCCGATTTCATCACCTCGATTTCGGACCGTTCAACCTCCGCTTTTACCCGGGTCTACCGGGATGTGGATGTTTTGATAATTGATGATATTCAATTTTTCACCGGCAAGGAATCGACCCAGGAGCAATTTTTCCACACCTTTAATACTCTGCATCATCAGGGAAAACAGATTATTCTGTCGTCTGATCGTTCTCCCCGGGAAATTAAAGGGCTTGAAGAGAGATTACTCTCCCGTTTTTCATGGGGTTTAGTGACCGACCTGCAGGCTCCCGATCTCGAAAACAGGACGGCAATCCTTTATAAAAAACTGGAATCGGAAGGAACTCACCTGCCGGAGAATGTCGTCCGTTATATAGCGGATATCGTTTCAACCAATATCAGAGAATTAGAAGGAGCTTTAATTAGGCTGCTGGCTTATGCCTCGCTTAAGAATCAGCCGGTTGATCTGGAATTGGCCGAGAAAGTACTAAACGACATAATCGCCAAAGAACGCAAAACGATTGATATCGAATCTATTCAAAAGAAATCGGCTGAAAATTTTGGAATTGAGCCGGAAATGATGAAGGCTAAAAAGAAGACCTCAAATATCGTTTTGGCCCGACAGGTTGCGATGTACCTTTCTCGTTCGTTGACCGACAACTCCCTGAAATTAATCGGGGCAGCATTCGGCGGTCGGGACCACTCGACGGTTATCCATGCCTGTGATATTATTTCCAAAAAAATGTCAACTGATCGGTCGCTCAGAGACAGAATCGATAAGATTTCAGCCTCTTTATTGTATTAACATTTAATGTGCGGAAGTATGGTAAAAAGGGTTGATAAGTGCTTAAATGAAAAATATTGTTGGTAAAGACATGGATTTGTTAGTCGACGTGGAAAAAAATGTGCAAATAAAAAACTGTTTTTTATATATTAAATTGTTGCCATTTATATTCAAATATGATCATATTAAAACCAAAGGCCGAGATATAAACATTTAAACAATGCTTATTATTGTTATTAGATATATATAGATAGAATAAAAATAAGAAAAGGATGTGAATATCATTTCACGGGATGCCATTAGATGAAATTTGTAATACCAAAATCGCGGCTTGGCAGTTACCTGCAATACATTCTTCAGGTAGTTCCAACAAAGTCAACTCTGCCTATTTTAACCAATGTGCTGGTTGAAGCTCTGGAGAATAAAATTAAAATATCAGCTACTGATCTTGATATCTCAATTACGGTATCAATGGATTGTAATGTGGCTAAAAAGGGTTCAGTTGCTCTGCCGGCCAGGATCCTTTTTGATATAATAAAAGAATTACCGGAATCTGAGATTACAATCGAATCGACAGGTAACCGGGTTGAGCTTAAAATTCCCAATGGCTCTTATAAAATTGCTGCTGTCCCTCCTGAAGATTTTCCAAAACTTCCTGCTGTCAATACTAAAAAGGAAATTAAAATCGAAGGGGAAAATCTGGTTGCTATGATCAGCAAAACCACCTTTGCCTGTTCTGATGATGAAACCCGTCCAGCTTTGAATGGTGTTCTCTGGCAAACCAAGGGGGATAAGATGCAGATGGTTGCCACTGATGGGCACCGCCTGGCTAAAATGGCCACGGAAAATAAAAAGTTAAAAGGCATGTATGATGATGTTATAGTACCACCAAAAGTTCTGGATCTGATTCCGAGATTTGCCAACGAGCAAAGAAAAGAGATAGGGATTATTTTTGGCGAGAATAATATTATTTTTAATTTTAATGATATCATTCTTACTTCCCGCCTCCTCGAAGGTCCTTATCCAAACTTTGAACAGGTTATCCCTTCGGAAAACGATAAGAAGCTTGTTATCTCGCGTGACGAACTGGCCAGTGCGGTAAAAAGAGTCTCGATTCTTTCAAACACTTTAACACATCAGGTAAAATTCTCTCTTAAGGAAAACAGCCTTTCCCTTTCAACCACTAATGCCGATGTTGGCGGCGAAGGAAAAGAAACGCTTAGCTGCGACTACGGCGGAGAACCGGTCGAGTTAGGATACAATGCCAATTATATCATTGAAATTCTGAACAAAATTGAGAGCAGCGATGTGATATTTGAACTCTCTTCTTCGGTAGCTGCCGGAGTTGTTTATAGTTCCGATGTACCCAAAGAAGATTTCCTGTGCCTCGTTATGCCTTTGCGGTTAGCCGAATAAAATATGAATACTAATAATCCGAATGGCGGTTGATTTAAAGTTACAGCTTAAGTCATGATATTACTAATTATATCGCGTAGAGGGCGGCCTTGTGTCGCCCTAACTACTTTATACCTTACGGCGGAGACAAGCCGCGACGCGAGTTCATATAAAGCTAATAGAGAAGGCTGATGAGATAAGTAAAATTCATCTGCCATTTTTTAATGTCAAAAAAATGTATCTGCAATCACTAAAAATAAATAACTTTAGAAACTTCAGTTCTTTTGAATTATTCCCGGATAAAGCAATAAACATCTTTTATGGGAATAACGGTTCAGGGAAAACCAATATCCTTGAGGCTGTTTTTATGCTTTGCCTGGGGCGATCGCACAGGGGCGCGCCTGACCTGGTGATGATAAAAGAGGGGGAAGAAACTCTTCTTATCGAGGGGGACATTTCACATGATAATTTTTCCAATAAAGTCAGCATAGGCAGCCAGGGAAGAGGAAGAAAAAAGATTGCCATTGATAGGATTGCAGTGAAACAAACGGAACTATTTGATTTACACAGTATCGTATCGGCCGGCCCTGGCGACAGCAGTATAATTTCCGGAACGCCATCACTCCGAAGGAATTTTATCGATACCTACCTCTCCCAAATTTCTCAGGAATATATTTCAATGTTAATTGATTATCAAAGATGCCTTTCTCAAAAGAATGCCGCCCTGAAAACAGAGATGGACCCTTCGCCATTTAATGCAATATTGATATCATTGGCTGCTTCCATTACAAAGTTTCGCGCTGCTTTTTTAGCTGAAATTGCCGCAAAGGCTTCAAAGGCTTATGAAAAAATATCCAATGGTGGAAAGTTAATTATCAAATATGAATCATCGGCCGCTCCTGAATGCAATTTTGAGAATATCAATGAAATCCGTGATGCCTTTCAATATCGACTTATGGATTATGAACAGCGGGAGAGAATATTAAAAACAGCCCTGATCGGACCGCATCGGGATGATATCAGCTTTTATATTGATAGCTTTCCATCGCGGACACATTCCTCTCAGGGAGAACTCAGAACAACGGCTATTTCTTTAAAAGTTGCTGTTTATGACATCATTCGCATCCGAAAAAAGGTGTCTCCAATTCTCTTATTTGATGAAATTTTCGCTGAACTCGATGAATCGCGATGCGAAATGCTTATCAGCTTATTCCCTGATTTCGGACAAATATTTTTAACTACCGCTGTTATGCCACCTTCAATGTTGCAAAATAATGCAAAAAGCTTTTATATTAAAAACGGAAAATTGGAAAACGAGAGATAGATGCCTGTTCTAAAGTTAAATAATGTATCTAAATCATTTAATGAGACTTCTGCCCTTGAAAATATATCGTTTGAGCTTGCTGAAGGAGAGCTTCTGGTTGTACTTGGACCTTCGGGATGCGGCAAGTCAACCCTTTTAAGGCTAATTGCCGGGTTGGAAGAGTTGGACTCGGGTGAAATATTTATCGGAGATAGACGCGTCGATAAGCTTCGTCCCAAAGATAGAAATGTTGCCATGGTTTTCCAGAACTATTCTCTTTACCCCCATATGTCTGTAATGAAAAATCTGGCCTTTCCTCTTAAAATAGCCAAAGAAAGCAAAAGCTATATAACAAAACAAGTTGCAGAGACGGCGGAGCTTTTGGGTTTAACTGATAAATTAAGTGCCCGGCCAGCTCAGCTTAGCGGCGGACAACGCCAAAGAGTAGCTGTGGGGCGTGCTATAATAAGAAACCCTTCTATATTTCTTCTTGATGAACCCTTTTCAAATCTTGACGCCAATCTTCGAACTAAAATGCAGCGGGAGATTGTTCGTATTCAAAAAAAAATGAATACAACCACTGTTCATGTAACTCATGATCAGGCCGAAGCCCTCACCATGGCGGATCGCATTGCATTGTTAGACAAGGGAAAATTAATTCAGTTAGGAACACCAAAAGAATTATATTCATCACCGGTAAATATCTTTGTTGCTGATTTTCTCGGCTTTCCCAAAATCAATCTGATTGAAGGAGGCATAAGTGATGGTTTCCTGCATCCATTTGGCTACGAAATACATTCTATGCAGAATAAAACCATCAACTCTGGCATAAAAATTGGCATAAGACCTGAAAATATAAAAATTGATGAAAATGGACAATGCGCAGGGGTTGTTGTCGATTCTATTTTTCTTGGCGATCAATATGTAATTACTTTGGATTTTAAAGGATTTAAAATAGTTATATCGGGTGAAAAATACCCTGTTGAGTGCGGGAAGATAGTCAATTTTACTCTCGATTTAAAAAATGTCTTATTTTTTAATATATCAAATGGGCTTTCTTTATAATATATAATTCGGCCTATATTTGTCCTGTATAATGTAAAAGGTTGAATTAATAACAATTATGGTTAATTTTGTCTTGACTTTTCCACCTTTTATGGGTTATTTTAGATTAGTCTGTAATATGTGTAAAACTCCTGTTCTCTAAAACAAAATGACTCCAAGGTATTTTATGCATATAGCAATGCTGATCATACTTAAGAGGTATCAAATGCCGATTTTGTTAATATCAAATTGTTACAATCCAAATAACTATCAACCAATAAAAAACTATAGGAGGTATTAGTTCCAGTAGTCCACGGTAGGTTTCTTCGTACATTGCGAAGTTACCTGCATAAATTTTTAAAGAGTAACTGTCCGTATTGAGAGAGGTATGCTATGCTCAAATGGAGAAAATGGACTCCCGCTCTGGTTCTTGCGATTTCAATTTTAGCATTAGGTGCTGTTGCCTTCACCAGTGGTGTTGAAGCAGATCGCCCTGATTATGCTACGATGAACGCAAATCGCTCAACCAGCGCCCAAGAATTTGTTCATCCTGACGTAACCGCCAAGATGAATATGGAAGCAGAAGTTCAGGCAAAGATGGAAGCTGAAGCTGAAGCTCAGCAAATAATCGAAAAAGCGCCTGAAGTAAGCTATTCAAAAGATCGTTATATTGGTATTGCTTCACTGCGCCACCCGGTTTTACAACATGATCCGCGCACTGTTTATCTCAGCGAAGATTTTGAAGCTGAGACATTCCCGCCGGTTGGCTGGGATACAATTAACACTGATCCCGGTTATGGGTTCTTCCGCAATATGTTTTCTGGTGGTGGAACTTATGCCGCCCTGGTAACCTGGCACGGTCCCGGTTATCAGCAGGACGAATGGCTGTTGACACCGTTAACGGATATTTCCGGCATGAATCCAGCCAATGCTAAATTGGAATTCTGGATGCTGCAGGGTTATACTTATCCGCATGATTTTAAAATTTACTGGTCAACCGATGGTGTGACTTTTACTGAATTTTGGGATTCATTCGGTACTGGTTATCCGGCCCACGTATGGTACTATGTCGCTTTGGATATCAGTTCGCTGATAGCCGAAGGCTCAGTAATGTTTGGCTTCCAGTATTATGGCGTAGATGCTGACCTGTTTGGTCTGGATGATATTGCCATTACTGACGATGCCGCGGCCACCGGTCGCTGCTGTTCCGGCGACATTTATACACCCACCTGTACTGATGGCTTAACACTTGATGAGTGTAATGCCCTTAGTGGTTCATGGATTAATGGTGGAACTTGCGCCAGCGATCCTTGCCCGACCCCGGGTGAAGATGACATCTGCTCTGATGTCACTCCGCAAGCATTACCATTCACTTTTGTTGGCAACAACGAAGGTGCTACTTATGATACATACTGCCAATATTTCGGTGATTATCCGAATACCTGGCTTGCTTTCACAATAGATGAATGCACCGATATCACCCTGTCATACTGCGGCACGCAGGCTGGCTGGGGCAATGGCTGGCTGAATCTGGTCACAGATTGCGCCTGCTCCGAAGGTTCATTGATTAGCGGTGCTACTTATGACTTTAACTGCGGTAATGGCAACCCAAATATTTACTGGTCTCATTTAGCGGCTGGTACATATTACTACCCGGTAATGCTTGATCCTGCTAACGGCGCCTCAGGCGACTGGTCAATTGAAGTGACTGGAACTGCCTGTCCGCCTGCTCCGGCTAATGATGACTGTGCCAATGCTGAAGCTATTGGCGATGTAGTTGACTATGTCTCCCACAACTTCGGTGCAACCACTGATGGTGGTGGCTATGCTAACCAGAATATCTGGTATTGCTACACCGCAACTTGTGATGGTTTTGCAACTGTCAGTCTTTGTGGTTCCGATTTTGATACTAAGTTAGCTGCTTATGACGGATGCACATGCCCAGTTGGAACT
>CAYPUP010000089.1:0-7844 GCA_964413795.1 uncultured Ignavibacteriales bacterium | reverse complement strand
AAATGGCTCCGATGCCATACTGGATGAAGCGGATTTTTTCTGCTAACTTTTCATCATTGACAACCAATGCTCCGGCTATCAGGTCGCAATGTCCTCCAAGATATTTAGATGCGGAATGCAAAACAATATCAGCTCCGCAATCAAGAGGTTTCTGTATATATGGCGTGGCGAAAGTGTTATCAACCCCGACCAATATATTATTAGCATGAGCAATCTTACTAATTTTGGCAATATCAAGGGTGTAGAGTAATGGGTTGGATGGAGTTTCTAACCAGAAGCATTTGGTGTTTTTTTGGAGAGCCTTTTCAAATTCTTTTAGTTCACGACCATCGACATAACAAAATTCAATTCCAGTGCTTTTGGTAATAAAATTAAACTGCCTTTTGGTTCCACCGTAGAGGTCATCAACAGCAACAACATGGTCACCCGGTTTAAAAAGCCTGATTACCGTATCGAGAGCAGCTAATCCTGATGAGAAGGCATAAGCATAACTTCCGTTTTCAAGCTCCGCCAGCGATTTTTCCAGAGCCAGACGGGTTGGATTTGACCAACGGGAATAGACATAACCGGATTCATCACCGGGGTATTTCACTTTATATGTAGAACTGGTATAAATGGGGGTAGTAACCGAGTTACTTCCATCTTCAGGGACATGTCCACTGTGAACAGCTTTTGTCTCGAACTTATTTTCATTATTTGTCTTTTTCAATTGTAAACCCTAATTTTATTAGTCAATAAATCCTTTTAAGCGCATCCAGTCATCATTAAAAATCTTGCTGAGATACTTGGCGCCATGATCCGGCAATATAACCACTATCGTTTTATCCGCATCAAGATTTTTGGCATGGATCAGAGCAGCATGAACCGCTCCGCCCGATGATCCCCCGCCGAAAATTCCCTCTTTTCTGGTCAAAGCCCGGGTGGCCAAAAAACATTCCTTGTCAGAGACCTGATAGATTTTATCAATTACTGAAAAATCCAGAGCCGGACAGAGGAAATCATCACCAATACCCTCAACCATATAGGTTTTGGGTTCAATCATAGTCTTGTTCTCGAAATAATCAAAAAAGACTGAACCGATTGGATCAACTGCCACCACTTCGATATCAGGGTTCATCTCCTTGATATAACGAGCAACGCCTGATACAGTCCCGCCGGTTCCGATTCCGCCAACTAACACATCAAAATTTCCACCCGTCTGTTTCCATATTTCGGGTCCTGTGGTACGATAATGAGCCTCGATATTGTCAAGGTTGGTATATTGGCTGATAAAAAAGGAGTTTGGCGTATCTTCATGTATTTTCCTGGCAACAGAGTAGTAGCTTTCAGGCGATTCCGGGGGGACAGCTGTTTTACAAATATGTACTTCAGCCCCAAAAGCTTTCAGGGTATTTATTTTTTCATCTGACATTTTATCCGGGATGGTAAGAATCGCTTTATAACCATTAGCCGCAGCATACATCGCCACTGCCGCTCCGGTGTTTCCTGATGTTCCCTCGACTATCGTTCCACCCGGTTTCAAATCCCCTTTGCGAACCGCTTCATTGAGCAAATATACAGCCATCCGGTCCTTAACCGATCCGGTTGGGTTGATAAATTCCGGTTTAACCAAAATAGTTGCTTTGACACCGTTCTCCTGCGGCAGACGCTGAAGTTTGATCAAGGGGGTATTGCCTATGGCTTCAGTAATTTTGTCCAGGTAGAATTTATGATTTGATCTTACAGAATTGTTTTGAATATTGGATTTATTCTTATTCTCTGTTTTCATATTAAATCTTTCTCTTACAATAATTAAAATATGTTTCCCTCTATTATCGGACAACCCTGATAATCCGGTAAGTCTTCTTACCTGAAGGATTGGAACACAAAATAAGATAAATTGTTTCAAATCCTATAAATTTGTCATTAAAATGACGATAAATTATTTATAAAAATAATTGAAAATCAAGCAAAAAATCACTTGCAAGAAGGAATGTTATTTTTAATATATTTCAAAAAAGAAGCTCGTTTAAATAGATGTTATGATATTAAGAGGTAGCAGCAATGCTTTGTGCCAATTGTGGATGTGAAATTACTGGTAAAGCTCGTCGAGAGGATGGGCAGATATTTTGTTCGCTGGAATGCGCCTATTCTTTTGCTGGTCTTGATACCGATGAAGAAGAGGGATATTACGAGGAAGAGCCCGTGAGCGGTCTGATTGAAGAAGATGAGGAGGAAGAATACTAAAGATAAATTCCCACCTCCTTTTTAGAAAAACCTCTCTTATAAATATCTGTTCATTAAAAAGGACAGAAATACTCTGACAAATCTTTTGTTTGAAAATTTCTGCTGTATGAATTAAAATAATAAAACAGGCTGAGCCTGTTAGTCTCTGTTGATTTTTAAAATCTTTAACTTATATGACCCAGCAGGTACTTTTACCTCGGCTATTTCCCCCACCCCTTTGCCTAACAGGGCGGCGGCAATTGGTGACTTGACGGAGATAATATCGTTGTCAATATCGGTTTCATCCGGAGGAGAGATGGTATATTCAATCTGCTCCCCATCATCCACATCCTCAACCAGCACTTTGGCAAAAAGATAGACTTTATCCGAAGGAATATCATTGGCATCGATAATCTGAACCTGTGAGAGCTTAAACTCTAATTCAGAAATTTTTCTTTCAAGATGGCTCTGCGCCTCTTTGGCGGCATGATACTCAGCATTTTCAGAAAGGTCGCCAAGTTCCCTGGTACGTTTTATCTCGGCGACAATTTTTGGGCGCTCTTCAAACTTAAGATGTTTTAATTTATTCTCAAGCTTTGTGACACCTTCTCTTGTCATATATAATGAATCACTCATAGGAAATAAAGATAGTACAATACCTCACTTTTTGCAAGGAGCCCAAGCCATTTTTATTTAAATTTTATTTTTTGAAGTGATAAGAAATATTATCAATGAAGCGGCAAGGCCGGGAATAATCGGTTCTGTGCTTAGCCAATAGGATTGATCCGTTGTCATAAATTTGGACAAATACCAAACGGTTGATATTGCGCCTGACATGAGTATCGAGGCAAATGCCGCATGGGCTGGCATTTTTCTCTTACCGACAATAGAAGAGAAAACAGGGACAAGTAAAGCTGGAGTGCCAATCGAACCAAGGGCATGCCAGATATCAACTACCGATCTGAAAAAGATGGCTATTATAACAGCAAGGGCTGCAGAAATAATAAGTCCAAATCGAATATAGATGATTATTTCTTTTTCTTTGAGCTTGAAAAGACGTCCGGCGATGTCATTGCCGAAGGTCGAGGCAGCTAAAAATGAATATGAGTCAACCGTTGACATTACCGTCGATAACAACGAGAGTGCAAATAATCCCATCAGGCCAATCGGAAGCACTTTTAAAGCTAAGGCCGGGTATGAGCCAAGGGGATCGGAAAGTTCAGGTAGAATGGCACGGGCGTAAAGTCCGCAGGCAGTCGTCATAAAATCGAAAAAAGCCCAGCAGGCGATTGAAATAATTATCCCATTTTTTGCTACCGAGGGTGTTTTGGCGGCGTAACAGCGTTGATAAAAAGCGGGTTCTATCAGTGTTGAAAGAGCAATAATATACCAGACGGCTATATAAACACCGGAATTCCCCCCATGCCAGGTAAAATGGGTATCGGGTACATTTACTTTCAGGAAATCAAGGCCGCCATAAGAGAAATAGACGGCAATAAGCAGAATAAAAAAGCCAAGAAACATTAATATAAACTGCAGGATATCCGTTCTGACCACTGAGTTAAAGCCGCCGAAATAAACATAGATAATTGAAAAGAGGGTTCCCAAAGTTACTCCCAGCCAGAAGGGCCAGTTAAATAAAAACTGCCCCAATATTCCTAACATCAGAATATAAGCGGCCGGAACAGTCATCAGATAAATAATAATCGAACCAGCCACAGCGGTCTTATTATCATAACTTTGAGCCAGTTTTTCCGGGATAGTTAAGACTTCAGATTCGCGGGCTTTTTTGGCCAGAAAGATTGCAAATATTCCGGCGGCTAAATAATACGGTACTCCAAAGACCAGCCAATTGGAGAGGCCGTAATTAAAACTGAACTCGCCAACACCAAGAATACCGCCGTACCAGGTTGACACCAGACTGGCCACAAAAGCAGGCAGGGTCAGCATTCTTCCCCCCAGGATGAGATTGCTAACCGAATCACTCCCCTTGCGATAACGCCACAAGCCAAGAAAGAGAAGTCCACCGAGGTAAAGGGCAATTAGCATGTAATCAAAAATATGCATCTTTAAGTGTTATCCTGCATTTCATATCCAATTCCAAAACCGCGTAGAGGTGGGCTTTATGTCCGCCGTTCTGAAGGTGGGAGACAAGCCCCCACCCTAAGCGTCTTTAATTGTCATATTAAACATTGTCTTGTAATCCTAACCTAAAACATCTCCAACTTTAACTGAGCATAAAAGGATCTCTCCGGTCCGACATAATATTCCGCCCAGCTTCCCACAACAACATTATCAGATTCATCACTATAAGCATAATTACCGCCATATCCAGCAGCTTCATACTTTTTATCAAAGAGGTTGTTCACTTTTCCACTGATAGTCAAATCACCAAGATTAAATAAATTTTCTGCTTTATATGATAGCGACAAGGTCGTTAACATATAATAATCGATAGTGAGATCCTCATTATTATCTAATTCCATATATTGCTTACCGATTATTCGTTCATGGACAACAAACTGCCACCCATTATATTTCCCATCGGCTATAATATTACCTATATAATCCGGAAAGCCGGGGACAACCTGATCGGCAAAATCAACATAGTAGCCATCAATATTGGCAATATATTCCTTGATACGATTATAGTTATAGCTGAAGTTCCCTTCCAGTGAGAGCCACTTTGTGGTATTAATCTTTCCGGTTAGTTCCAAGCCGGAGTGGATTGATCTATCAGCATTGACTGTTATCGGCAAACCATCATCATCGACACCGCCATAGGGTAAAATTTCATTTTTAAAATCCATATAGAACAGGTTTAAACCTGCTGCTATTTTATCACTTTGATAGTTCAGCCCCAACTCAAGATCATATACCCGTTCTGATTTAGCGGTTGGATCACCAAAAGTATAAACGGTCGAATCTTCATTGATACTCTTGATTTCAAGTGATGGCAATATAAAAGGATTATTGGCATCATAGATTGAAGCATCAGTCGGTGTGCGTGAAGAGACTGAGAAATTACTATATATTGAAATATGCTTATCAAGTTTATAATTGAATCCAAATCGGGGTGAGAAGAAAAGCCAGTCGACATCATATTGATGCCCTAAAAAGACCCCCATTTTTTCCTGATCGAATTTGTATCTCTGATACCTTAATTGTGCTGTCAGTTGAGTCGAAAGGCGGTCGTTTAGCTTATAATATTCCTGAGCATAAAATGATCCGACGTACTTATCACCATAATATTGATAATACTTTTCTCTCGAATTCAAATAATTGTGATCAGTTCCCTCAACCCAGGCGATTTGCCCCCAATGGTCCGATTCAAAATAATAAAATAACCCGCCGATACTATGGGTTCCATGTGCGTGTTCGATATCCAAACGTGGATTCCAGCCAATTTGATTTTTTTTCACCCATTGCTGACGGACAAGATTGGCGGTGTCCACACTTATAAAAGCGGTATCAAGATTATATTCTCGAAAATCATTATAGTCTTCAAGCTGCTTTAATTGTTCATAGTAGCCTACTCCGCGAATGTAATATAAGGTATTTGATAGTGTCGCCATTTCGTTCAGTTTATAACGGTTATGCAGATGATAATGCGGTTGGTTAAAATTATCGGTTTCATTGCTGTAAGTTAATGGATTATGAAGGCGGTTTTTTTCTATGTCTTCTCTACTTGATCCCCAGTATGATAGATGCATCCTGATCGGGCCGCCATAGACATATAACTCAGTGGTCATCCGGGGATCTATTCGCGCCAAAGAGAAATAATAAGCCCAGCCTTCGTACCAACTGTTTTCACGATACCCCCCGGTTTTTTGTTTTGAGAATCTTCCCGTGAATGCCCAGCGGCCATCAATTAAACCTGATGAATATTCAATACTCTGCTTATAGATATCACTGATCGATTTTTCCCCCGAAGTATACTCGCCATATCCCGTTGTTAAGGTAACGCCACGTGAGCGGCTTAGAGCATTGGTGACGATATTGAGTGATCCGCCAAACGAAGCATCGCCATACAATGAATTTCCAACTCCTCTTTGAATCTGAATGTCAGTGATATTGGCGGCAAAATCGGGGAGATCAGTAAAATATGTAGCCTGATCTTCAGGATCGTTTAAAGGAACGCCGTTGATATAAGTTGCTATCCGCTTATCATCAAACCCCCGCAACTTAACATAACTGTAGCCGAGAGGGACCCCTCCATCAGCGAAGGCATACAGATTGGGAGTAGAGTTCAGAAGCATCGGGAATTCCCCGACCGTATGATCCCGCTTGATTTCATTTTCAGATAAGTTATCATAGGCAATCGGTGTTATACCCATCTGAGCTCGATCTGCTGTTACAATGATAGGATCTTCTCTGAAATAGGTCATTTCCATGACCACTTCGAAAGGAACCTCAGGGATTCTGAACTGTTTTGATTGGTATCCGACTGATGAAAATGTAACCCATTTTACGGTGGAGTAGCATTCCAGGTCGAAGGAACCATCATTCCTGGTCATTGTTCCTACACTGGAAATGTTTGTAATTATCGAGACTCCTAACAGGGGTTCATTCTCCTGATTGACAACTTTCCCTGTGATTTCAAATGCCTCCACTTTGGTGATTAGTAAAAGCATTACTAATACAATTGATTTTAGATGATGCATGACAGTAACCTCGCTTCACTATGGTGTTTACGCAAGATTCCGTCCTGTTCGAAGGTTGTTCCGTGAACCACGAAACAAAGGGGGATGCTTTTTACATCTCCGTTTCCCTACGCCGGTATTACCCGGATCAGGTCTGGGGGGTATGTTCTCAGGCGGGTTTTTATGCGCCACCCCCAACGGAATAGTTTATTTATCATTAATTACTCTAAAATAAAGAAAAAGAGCAAGAGAAAAATGATTTTATAACATTTTGTTCACCTTTTACATTAGTTTGGGTTATAATAAAGTAATAAGAGTAAATCTAAATTGAGGGTAAAATGATTTCCAAAAGATCGAGCAACGAAATAAAACAGGCTGTTAAAAAGCATTATGGTACCGCTATTAAACAAAAACAGACCTGTTGTGGAACCAACACAGATTTTGATCCGGAAGCAGCCAGCCGTTTTGTGCAATTGGCGGGTTATTCCGATGATCAGGTAAAAGATATGCCGGAAGGGGTTACTTCGTTTGGATGCGGCAATCCGGTTAATTTTATCGATGTCAAGCAGGGGGATGTGGTGCTGGATCTTGGTTCCGGCGCCGGGTTGGATTTGATTTTAGCCGCCGGTAAAGTCGGCCCCAGAGGTAAAGTTATTGGATTGGATATGACCCCGGAGATGATCGAAACCTGCAAATCAAATCTTAAAAAAGCAGGGATTCGCAATGCTGAGATACTTTTGGGGGAGATGGAAAATATGCCTATCTCTGACAATATGGTTGACTGCATTATTTCCAACTGCGTTATAAATCTTTCACCCGAAAAAGAGAGTGTTTTCGCCGAAGCCTTCCGTGTCCTCAGACCGGGAGGGCGGATGCTAGTCTCCGATATCGTAACACTAAATTTGCCGGAATCATATCGTGATGATATCACTGCCTGGGTGGGATGCATTGCGGGCGCAGTGGAAGAAAAAGAATATATCGAGTTAGTTAGGCAGG
>CAYPUP010000088.1:5229-7872 GCA_964413795.1 uncultured Ignavibacteriales bacterium | reverse complement strand
GGATAGCTTTTTTTTACCCAATTGTTAATTTTATAAAATATCATATATTATCAACTATGAAAATTATAGATATACGCTCAGATACAGTTACCAGACCAAATCCAGCTATGCGACAAGCAATGTTTGAAGCAGAGGTTGGGGATGATGTACTGGGAGATGATCCTACCGTAATGGAATTGGAACGATACGTTGCAAATCTGTTTGATCGGGAAGCCTCTCTATATGTCCCATCAGGGACAATGGCCAATCAAATATGTCTTAAAATCAATTCTCAGCCGGGGTGGGAGTTATTATGCGACTGTGATTGTCATGTAGTCAATTATGAAGTGGGCGGTCCGGTCGTCCATTCGGGTTTGCTCGTAAATATGCTGACAACAGAAAGGGGTATGGTTACCGCGGAGATGGTCAGACAAAATATCCGTCCAATTAATATACATTGTCCCCTGACAAAATTAGTAGCACTTGAAAATTCACATAATCGTCACGGAGGGACAATTCTGCCTCAGGATGAGATTCTGAAGGTCCGAGAGGTTTGTGATGAGTTTGATCTGAAATTACATCTCGATGGTGCTCGAATATGGAATGTTCACGTTGCAACGGGGATGTCTCTCCCTGAATTAACCAGGCCTTTTGATTCAGTATCTGTCTGTCTTTCAAAAGGATTAGGGGCGCCGGTGGGGTCGATGGTTTTAGGCAGCAGAGAATTTATTGATAAAGCTCGCCGTATACGTAAACTTTTTGGCGGTGGGATGCGCCAGGTTGGAATTATCGCCGCCGGTGGATTATATGCTGTAAAAAACAATATTGAATCTTTGAAAAATGATCACAAGAACGCCCGCTTATTGGCTGAAGGGTTATCTAAAATTGAAATGTTTGAAATTGATTTGAGCCGGGTGGAGACTAACATTATTTTAATTGATATATTGGGTGGTGAAACGGCTGATTCAGTATTGGAAAAGATGAAAAAAGTTAATGTTTGGGCTGTTTCCTTTGGACCAAAACGGATAAGGATGGTTACCCATCTGGACGTCTCGCGCTCTGATTGTGAAGAGGCTCTTGATCGGATTAAATCAATTTTTAGCTAAATACACTAAATGAATTCTTATACTATTCTTGGTTCATCGTCAGGCGTGCCACAAGCCGGTAGAAACAGTTCCGGTTATGTTATTAATGTCAATGGCCGTCTTACCCTAATCGATTGCGGTGGCGGCACTACATCTTCTTTTTTAAGGAGAGGATTTAACCCTCTGGCTATCGAAAATATATTTATAACTCATACTCATCCGGATCATGTTTGTGAACTGCCATTGATGATACAGATGATTTATGTGAACGGTTTTGATAAAAAATTAACGGTTTATGTTCCGGTGGAATTTGTTGAGCCATTAAAAATTTATCTCAGATCGGTATATCTTCTCAAGGAGAAATTCCCATTCGAGTTTGCGATTGTAGGATATTCTGACGGTTTTAAATTTAATAATGAATTTAGCCTGGAAGCTGTCGCTAATTCTCACCTCAACCATTACCGGGAATGGATCGAAAAATATTCAATGCCCAACAAGATGCAGTCTCATTCATTTAAAATTAAAGTTGGCGAAACCCGTATTTTTCACTCTGGTGATTTAGGCTCATTTGGGGATATTAAAGATCATCTTGACGGCAATAAGTACGTTATTACAGAACTCACCCATATAAACCTGAATGAATTTTTTGAATTCATTTCATCAGTCAATGTAGGTGAATATATCATAACGCATCTTAGTAGTCCTGTCGATGTAAAGAGATTACAAGAAGAGATAAAAAAATCGGGTATTGACAATATCACGATTGCAATGGATGGCATGGAGCTTCAATTGTGATTATACAAATATTCGGCACCAAAAAATGCAAAGATACCCAGAAGGCGATCAGGTATTTCAAGGAGCGCCGAATAGATATCCAGTTTATAGATCTAAATATTAAAGGGCTGAGCCAGGGAGAATTGAACAGTGTCAAAAATTCAATCCCGCTTGACTCGCTAATTGATAAGGAGGGGAAAGAATACAAGAAGCGGAATCTGAAATATATTGTCCATGATATAGAACAAGCCCTGCTTGAGTTTCCGCTATTATTTTCTACACCCATTGTAAGATGCGGAAAAAAGGCGAGTTTAGGCTATAATCCGGATATTTGGGTTGAATGGTTTAAAAATTAAGATATTTTTATCTTTCATAAATCATATAAAAATAGTACTATAAAGAGACAAATTTATGCCGATTTGATATATATGGAAAAAGAATTCGTTAAATATTTAAAATACGAGATAGCTCTTAACCAGCCTATTCCTATGCCTAAACCACAAATGGACTGGTATCCGCATAGCCAGTTTTCCGTTCAGCAGTTCCTTTATATGGTATGCAAAGCAAATATCGGCGCTCTTGGGAAAAAGGACGGCAAGTGGGTTCCCGGAGAAGAAGAGTATAAAAATATTAAGCTGAGTTCCCGGTCTGATGTGACAGAAATTTTTGATGTAGTGGAACAACTCGGTATCATTACCCCCAAGCCGGATTCTCCTCAGGGTGAAGGGGTCTTTATCCCATATCAACTCTCTGCTGCATACTGGGATAAATTCAACGAACACGCCTCCTAATGCTTTGATTGATT
>CAYPUP010000088.1:0-5129 GCA_964413795.1 uncultured Ignavibacteriales bacterium | reverse complement strand
CCAATAGCAGCGCAGTTTTCTTCGGATCTCATCGTACAGGAATCATCGTTCAAGCAGCAGGCACCGACAGTGAGGAGTGGATCACAGCAGGTGGGAACAGGCCATACGGGGAAACATGGGGCAAATCCATAGGTGAGAAAGCAGTTGAGCATCTCAATATCACCATCATCAATTATACAATCGGCATTTAAATCCATTCGATACATACTGTCTGCATATGTAGTGTCACCATTCATCATTCTAACCAAAAATACCATATCACCGACGGTAAGAACATGGCCATCCTCATTGAGGTCAAAATCTGCATAACAGGTATCCTGAGCCGTGGCTGGCTCAATTACAAAACCTGAAAAGATGAGAATGTTTAAGATAATAAATAGGTATTTTAATTGTTTCATTTTATCACCTCGTTGAAGGTAAGCTCAATTATATGACCAAAAATGATCAGCGATTCATAAGAAATATAGGAATTGTAGGGTAATTTGTCAATGTGCAATTTGGGATGGAACTTTACCATATATTATAGCCAGCTTAAATATATTAACTTGATATGAGATCTGTTTGAAGTTAAAATTAGGTATGTGATGGCATTCAAATTAAAGGTAACAATTATATGTCTTTAGAAAAAATTATGGTTTTCTCAGGCAGTGGCAGCCGGAAACTCACTCAGAATATATGCAAATCCCTGAAGGTAACAATGGGGAAGAGCGAGGTTCTGAAGTTCTCGGAAGGAAACACCTTTGTCAGGATACTTGAAAATGTACGCGGACGAAAAGTATATCTTGTTCAATCGACCGTTTTTCCGGCTAATGACAATTTCATGGAACTTCTTTTTTGGATTGATGCATTCAAAAGAGCCAGCGCCGATTCAGTAACAGTAATAATACCCTATTTCAGCTACGGCAAGGGTGATAAAAAGGACGAACCACGCGTTTCAATCAGAGCCCGTGTATGTGCCGATGCTATTGAAGTTGCCGGAGCTGACAGGGTAATTGCGATGGATCTGCATTCTCCCCAGATTCAAGGTTTTTTCCGAATACCGGTGGATAATCTTTATGCCCTCCCGGTTCATTGTGAACGGATTAAAAAGGAAAAACTTAAAAATCTGGTGATCGTTTCTCCCGATACAGGTTATGCTGTCCATGCCCGGAAATATGCCGCTTACCTTGGAGCCTCGGTAGCTATTGCTGATAAGCAGAGAGTTGCTCATGATGAACATGCGAAAATTTTGGAAGTGATAGGTGATGTAAAAGGGAAAAATGCGGTCGTGGTTGATGATTTTACAATCTCCGGTGGAACATTGGTGGAAGTATCAAAAAAATTAAAAGAGATGGGGGCAGCCAGGATATACGGCATGGTATCTCATGGAGTATTCACAGGGGATTCAATGAAAAATATTGATGCCAGTCCAATGGAAAAACTTATTGTTACCGACACTGTTGAAAATCAACCGGTAGCTTTATCCCGAAAGATTGAAATTGTTTCAGTCGCACCATTATTCGCAAGGGCTATTGAGTCAATCCATAATCGCAAAAGCATCAGCGCCATGTTTCCCGGATAAGAGATATTATCTTAGTTTATTGGTAATAGAATGACTGACCACTTATGTGATTTCTATTGGAGTAGAGCAGGGGCGATAAGGGCATCTGAGAATAGTGAAATCGTTGTCATAGTGGATACTCTCAGTTTCTCCACAACTGTTGCTTATGCTGTAAAGATGGGAGCAGTTATCTATCCTCTGGCATTGGGTGATGATCCGACAGATTTAAGAAATAAGTATAATGCTGAGGTTGCTGTTCATAGAACAGATGTTCCTTCCCATGGAAAATATTCCCTCTCACCATTGACTTACTTTAATATTGAAAAGGGGACAAAGGTTGTCCTCCCAGCCCTGAACGGAGGGACCTGCTGTAAACTTGCTCAGGGTAAATCCAATACAGTATTGATTGGAGCTTTGGTAAATGCCCAATCGATTGGAAGACATATTATGTCTCTTCTTAATAAATCCAATGTTAGTAATAGCGTATCTGTAATTGCCTGCGGTGAGAGATTCAAGAAATCAAATTCAGAGGGAGAACTCAGATTTGCCATAGAAGATTATTTGGGAGCTGGATCAATAATATCAGAACTTAATATCAATAAAACGCCGGAAGCTAAAGTGTGTGAAGGAGCTTACAAACATAATCAGGTTAATTTAGAAAGATTGATCTGGGATTGCGAAAGTGGAGTAGAACTAAGGGATATCGGATTTGGTGATGATGTTAAGTTTGCTTCCCATTTAAATACCATCGAGGCAGTACCAGTTCTGATTGATAATAATATAAGGAATATTGAAGATAAGCAGCAGGGCTGATAAATAATAAGCCTGTTATTTTAATGAATCAGGTAGAGCCTTTAATTGCTGATAAAACTGTCTTGCGGTTTGGTTGGAAGAATTGAGCTGAAGGCATTTTACTACTGAATTTTTAGCTTTTTCTATTAAACCGGCTTCGTAATAAGTCATTCCCAATTTCAGAAACACATAATCATTATAGGGATGCAGCTTTGAAGCCTCTTCTAATAAAGAAGTTGCCCTCTCGATTTTGTTAGTCTCAAGATAAGCTGTTGCCAGATTAAAAAATGATTCGACTGTTAACGGATCAATGGCAATTGCTTTTTTAAAGAGATCAATTGCTTCGTAAATACTTCCCCTCTGAGCTAAAAGCATTCCAAGGTTATTATAGGGGAGCGCATAAGATGAATCAGCTTCAATCGCTTTTTCAAATTCTCTGGCCGCTTTTGATAAATTTTGTTGCTCGTTAAAGGCGATGCCCAGCATCAAGTGATTTTCAGCTTCAGTTCTTTTGGGAGATAATTTTAAAATATCATGATTGCTTTCAAATAATAATCCGGTTAATAAGACAATTAATATTACCAATAAATTGTATTTCTTTTGCTTAAAGAATTCGTATGATTGGGTTACCGCATATACAGCAAATAATATCATAATAGGAATCAGGGGTTGGCGATACCTTGCACAAACAAAGAAGAGTTGAAGGCTGATAATGTAAAAGGATAGAACAATATAGGCTATAAGGTATTTCCTCCAATTTTGTAAAGAGATTATCAAACCGATAATTGCCAAAGGAGCCAGCAACCCAAAAGGGAAATAAATTACTTTATTAAATAACAGAGGCTTTATGATTGGGGCGAACCATCGGGAAATATAAATATCCTGATTGTTGGGTATCTCGTAGCCGTTTATAAATAATCTTAGCTTCTTCAATTGAAGAGCTGCAAAATTGCCAGGTAACCTTTTAATTTCATTCCAGGCGAGGCTATACCAATAATCAGATACTTCGGATTTAGCCAGTTTCCTTTTTGAGGCTTGTTCGGCAATTGCAATCGATTGATGATAACCCCCCTCCCAGCTTTGGTCAATCCCCGGTACTGTAGCTGACCATCCCGAGGCTTGACTGTTGTTCCCGAGATAAAAGTTATACCCGCCCTGCCAGGCAATAAAAACCGGATCTCCGCTGACATTGTAATTCCTCAATGTGACAGGCAGGATAATTAACAAAGCGGTAAAGCCAATCAGAGCATATCTGAAAATGGACTTATTCAACCCAATAGCTGGTTCAAGGATAAACCATGTCCATATTAAAAGACCCGGCCCGACCAGTAAAATGTTTGGCCGGGCTAATCCGCATATACCCAGCAATAAGCCAGCGATAATAAAATATGAAATCTTATCAGGTTTTAACTGGCAATTGTATAGCTGTAGCAGGAACAATGTGGTGAGTGCCGCCATAATGGAAGTTATTAAGAGTGTGACGTCAAAATATAAAAACGTTGGATAGAAAACTGCGATAGCCATAGAGATGAACGCAATTCTGCGGTTGAAAATCTTCAGTCCTAATTGATAAATAATAAGCGGGAGGAATGAACCGATTATTATCTGAATAACCCTTACAACAAAAAAAGAACCGCTTGTAATTTTTATTAAGAAGGCCAAAAAATATGGATATAGTGGAGCGCGATAGAAGGGTTCGTCGGGGAGATTGCCGCTGTTGATTAGATTAGCCAGATAAACATGATATTGTTCGTCCATGATTGGATGGTAAAAAGTGGGGCTTGATTCAATCTCAAACAAATATATCAAGCGTACAATAAATGAAGAAAGAACGATAAAAAGAGGGACTATTAATGGCTGTTTTTTAGCAAGAAATTCATTTATTATTTTTAACTCCATAATATATAATAAAGGCGCAGGCTTAAATCTTCAATTAAAATCACGATATTTAGCATTATTATTATAGCCATTGAAAGCAATGGTCTGTACGGTTGGCCTATCGTGTTGCGGGGCAATTGGTTGTAAAATATTTCAAATAGCTCTTGACAGGCTTGGCGTTAAGTATTATGATGGCGAGCCGATAATGATAGTGGCCTGACTTGTTAATAAACAGTTTAGGTTTGTCGATAATAAGTAGATTTTTTTGAGGTGGATTTTATAAATTAGATAGCAAAGAAAATAATTTAAACTTCTTGCTAAAATAACTCAAAAAAGTCTTGACTTGTAATCGACAGATAGTTATCATGGGCGTCTGTCGGACAATTTGTTGGGCAGAATTTTTTTGCTGAATTTGTTCTTTGAAAACTAAATAGCCATCGGATGAATTAAATAGGCGGGCCCTGCATTAACTCGCAGGACTCATGAATTTTTTTGAGACCTAACTTATTTATTTTTAATCCGAACAAAGCGTTCCTTTTTAAAAGAAATGTTTTGTTCTCAGGATGAATTCGTAATCAACGAATATTTATTTATAATTTATATTGTTGTGGAGAGTTTGATCCTGGCTCAGAACGAACGCTGGCGGCGTGCTTAATACATGCAAGTCGTACGAGAAAGCCTGGCTTCGGTTGGGCGAGTAAAGTGGCGAACGGGTGAGTAACACGTGGACAATCTGCCCTTATGTCCGGGATAATCCTTCGAAAGGGGGTCTAATACCGGATAAGACCACGAGATGGCATCATCTTGAGGTCAAAGGCGGGGTAACCTGTCGCATAGGGATGAGTCCGCGTTCCATTAGCTTGTTGGTAAGGTAACGGCTTACCAAGGCTACGATGGATAGCCGGCCTGAGAGGGCGAT
>CAYPUP010000087.1:0-7874 GCA_964413795.1 uncultured Ignavibacteriales bacterium | reverse complement strand
ATAGTAGTTACTTCCAAATGTAAACACATTCCCATTATCTAAACATGCAGAGCGAAACAGAAATAGATTTAATGTTGTGTAAAGAAGGAACGACCTTTAGTGGTAATACATCTTAAGGACCATAAACACCTTTAATTGAAATTCCGAATGTAACACTTTGATCATTGTAAATACAAACAGTAAAAATATAAAAACAAACAATCTAAATAATAGTAGCAAGGCCACTTACTCGAAGGGATGTTCGCGAAGGAAATCAGGCTGGTAGTTGTCGGCACTTTCCATATGCTGTACCCATCCGTTTTCAAAGCCTAATTTTTCAAACTCATCCAGTACTTCATCGTATTCCCTTGGTTTTAGTCGTCGATTAAGAAACGGCTCATTGATAACACGAGGGGTCGGATAATATTGCGACATTAATGAAATATAACATTTATTTGAAAAATTTTCAGCAATATATTTTAGAACACTGATACTGTTTTCCGTGTAACCGGGGAGAACCAGATGCCTGATTATCAGACCTGATGTAATCAACCCTTCATCATCCAGAGCAATCTCGGCTCCTTTTTGTCGGTACATTTCCCCTATGGCAGCAGAGGCAAACTTTGGGTAGTTAGGCGTGTCAGATAACTGGCGTCCCAATTGCTCATCCATATATTTAAAATCCGGAAGATAAACATCAATGATCCCTTCCAGTTTTTCTATCGTCTCTTTTTTATCATAGCCGTTAGTATTATAGACGAAGACCGGCTTATACCCTCGTCTTTTTACTTCGTCAATAATTTGAAGCATTTGAACGACATAATGCGAGGGGGATACAAACCCAACCGATTTGCAGCCCTGCTCTAATAAGGCTTCTATTTTATCAACCAATTCTTCAAGGCTGATTTCATTTTCGATAATGGCTCCGGTGTTGCGGCTGATATCGTAATTCTGGCAGTAGAGGCACTGCATGTTGCAATGAGTAAAAAAGATATTGCAAATTCCATGAACGCCGGAGATAACCGGTTCTTCACCCCGGTGGGCGCAGATTGATCCGGTAGTTATTTTTACTCCGGTTTTGCAAAAGCCGAGTTTGGATGATGATCGGTTAACTCTGCAGTTTCTAGGGCAGGTAGTACACTCCAGAAGGGGGTCTGGTAATTTGTTATTAAATTTTTTCATCATACAATTATACAGATAAAATATCAGGAAGGGCAACAATCATTATCTAATAAAAACAGGTATTACCTGTTTTAAGGCAATACCTGTTTTTTTATTATTAACAAAAATAACTGCTAATTACATGTTGGTTCGAGACCGCCTTTAAAGAGGTAGTTAACTAGATAAGTCAGGTCGCTCACAAGAACATCGGGCTCGCCATCAACATTAGCGGCTTCGAGATTTGGCGGCGGATTGCCTCCTTTGAAGAGATAATTAACCAGAAAGACCAAATCGGAAACCAAAACTTCTCCATCCAAACCGTCGGCATCTCCACAGACGAAGTCGCAGGCATCACCAATATTGTCGCTATCAGCATCTTCCTGGCCGGGATTGAAAACTTCTATACAGTTATCGCAGGAATCACCAAACAGATCGTTGTCTATATCCTCTTGACTTGTATTGGCATGGTTAGGGCAGTTGTCGCAAGCATCACCAATGTCATCAGCGTCAACATCTTCCTGAAGTCTGTTGTATATACCCGGGCAATTATCGCAGGGATCGCCAATCTTGTCGCCATCGGTATCTGTTTGGGAAAAGTTAGGAACAAGATCACAGTTGTCACAAGCATCACCTATACCATCTGAGTCAGAATCCAATTGATTTGCATTGGGTACAATTATGCAATTATCACAGGAATCGCCTTTTCCATCTAAATCAGAATCTTCCTGATCGGGATTGTAGGTGTTGGGACAATTATCAACATCGTTATTATAACCATCATTGTCAGTATCACTTTCGACATTGGGGAAAGTAATATAATCAATCCATCCGCAGTCGCTCCCATCAGAGGTATTATTATCTTTAGAATAGGTCCATTTAAAAGTATGAGTTCCGGCTGTTACGGGATAAGATACCATGCTCCATCCGACTTCTCCTGACCATATCCCTTTCTGAACCCCATCGAGATAAAAGCGAAGATAATCATAGCTGCTTTCTGACGATACTTTACGGTAGAATGTAATATTGCCCGGTTGGATATCATTGAGGGTAACTTGCATAGTTGAAGTTTGACTATTAGAGATACTGCCCGATTTTGCGCTGTAGGTTCCTTCATAGGCATTAGTGGTTGCAATTTGCCAGGCAAGAGAACCACTCATTTGCCAGGGGTAGGAGGTAAAATCACCAGATTCGAAATCTTCGATAACTTTGCCTACCACGATAGTGAACACAACACTATCACTAAAACCACCATCGGCAGTAAGATATTCGACAAACTGAACCGGATAGTCTTCTGGCGTAGCTGGGGAAACATCAAATACATAAGGAGCCTGAGATGAGGCGGTTCCGCCAAGAGCTGTAATAGTGGGATAAGTAGTTGTGTTTTGTGTTATAGTGATATATGAATCGGAACTGTAAAGATTTCCTGATACGTTGGTGCCGTTTCCGGCTCCGATATTCTGCAGAGTTACATTCATCGAAACATTATCACCGGGATCAATCCTACCGGCATTATTACTGACATAAACCAGCACCGGCTCATTGGGTAAAGGAGTTAATTGGACGTCAACGACCTGAACAGTTCCGTCAACAACAGTGATTCCAAAAACAGTATCAGGATAATATCCGGTTGCGGAATACTCAACATTGTAAGTACCGGCTTTGATCATGCGATGATAATCGCCGACATCACCATCGGTAAAGACATAGGAGCTGTCCATTTCAAGGTCATGATTTAAAACATTAATCTTTGCTACAACTGGGGCAGTAGTTACGGCATCGGTTACAACGCCTCTGAATCCGTACAGGGCCTGGCGAAGATAATCGAACATGGAAACGCGAAGGTATCCCCAGTAAGTGGGAAGTAATGAGGCTGATAAAAATTTCGTATTAGAGATTTCAAGGGTAACCTCGCGGCAGCCGTGAAAGTAATTCATATAATCCTGGCGTCCGCCATCAATAGTATACCAGGCAAAGCCGTTGGTAATGCCGTTATTTAGATCATCCATATAGCTTGATGGACTATAATTATGAACTGAATCTGCAAATTTACGAGAGACATCAACCCACCAATCGTTATCGACGACAAGCCGTGACCAGGTATCCCAGGGGTAGTTGACCACTTCAGCACCACCATGAAAATTGGCTGAGATTACAAAATTATGAGCTTCAGCAAAATTCATAAAAGCAACTGTTTCTACCTGCCAGGAATTTCCATCCGGGTGCTGTCCATCTTCAGGATCAGCATAGTTTCTGTTTAAATCAACACTGTTAGCATTATATCTCTGCGGATTATAAATAACATCGGGATCACCGTTTCGGTAGGTGCCATCCGGATTGGCGAAAGGATTGATCCAGATTTCCATGCTGTCAACCATGCCGGTAATTTCCGGATCGATGCCATAAGCGCTTAACAATGAATCTATCATCCTGAGCGTCATAATCGAACCGGTGGTTTCATCCCCGTGCATCGTTGCGGTATACATAACTTCCGGTTCGTCTTCTTCGACACTTACATTATCAGATATTTTTGCAAACAATAATTCACGGCCATCGTTTGTTGTGCCAATACTTACAATTTCGCAAAGATCTGGATAATTGATTTCAAATTGATACATCATCGCCACATAACCGCTGAAAGTAGGATAAGTATTCCAGGCTGCAATTTCTCTGGGATCAGATGATGATTTGGGCTGGATTAAAGTTCCGGGATGCTGAAGTTCAGTGATTTCATATCCCAGGGTTCGGAATTTATCCATCTCCATATCGTTGGCATAGGCATAAACCATATCGCCATCGACATTATCAATGGAAATAATCCTGGTAATTTTCACTAATTCTTCTCTGGAATCAATCTTGAATTTGAAATAATATTCTTTAGCCTGCGTGGTTGTAACTAATAAAAAGCTCAACAATAAAAATAATAGAAAAAACCTAATCCTCATGATGACCTCAAATTTAATAAACCTTATACCTCTTTATCGATCAGTACACCCATAATATATAGTAAAAACCGGATCAGCAAAGAAGTTTTTACTGATCCGGCTTTATATTGCAAGCTTTTGTCACTATTCACAAACAGGAGCAGGGCCACCTTTAAATATATAATTAACCAGAAGTACTAAATCAGAAACTAAAATACCCGGCTCACCATCAACATTAGAAGAGGCCAAGATGGGCGGCGGAGTGCCACTTTTGAATAGATAATTTACGAGATAAGTAAGATCGGCAACATTGGGACCTTCACCATCATTGTCAGCATCACCACAAATGTATCCTGCAGAAACAGTTAATGTTACCGGTAAAGTGATCGGGTTTTGATCCGGATCATTACTGGCGATGATAATATTTGCAGAGTAATCACCAATATTTAAAGAAGTAGTGTTAACACGGATATCAATTGTATCAGCGATAGTTCCCTGCAGACTGCCGCTGTAATTAGTCAAGGACAGCCATACCGGTGAAGATTTTGTAGATTTTGATACCTCAACTTCAAATCCAACCGGGTTGTTTTTAGCCGTTGTCTCTTCAAGAACAATATTGTAGTTAAGAGTACCGGGACCGGCATTGAAGATTGTCAACTGACCTGTTGAGGAATCCCCTTCTAAAATAATAAAATCAAGGGCTGTGTGGGTATTCGAAATATAAGGACGGTAATCGACTCTAATGTCATCGACAAACCAGTCATCAACGAATTCTCCAGAGCCATTAGATCGTAGTCTCATTTGGAAACCGGCATGATAAGCATCTGCTGGTAGAGCAAACGTAACCAGCTCAAAGGTGGTCATCGCTGTCCCTGAGCCAAGATGCTGGGCAATCGGTGTCCATGCCATAAGATTATTCATGTATTCAACAATTAAGTTTTCACCGTCACCGGGTTTGATACCGCCGCCACCACGCTGGTAGTAATATGATACCATAACATCAGCTTTGCTGCTAAGATCAATAGTCTCGGATATGAGAGTATCATTGCCGCCATCAAGGTTTACTGAATAAGGAACTGATGGTTCGGATATCCCTTGAGTGTTTATTTCAGCGCCGAGATTTGACAGCCAGCGGTAATAGAATAATGAATCTACAGGGAAAGGCTCATACCAGGGGAATCCTCCCGTAGATCCGGCCGAGACCGTTGTCAAATGACTGACATCAAACAAGCCCGGATCATTAATTGAAGCTGCATATATCGATGCTGTATCCATATCGCCCGGGTTAGTTCCACCGGCAATAGTCACTTTGACAGTGAACTGTACCGAATCACCATAAGCTACATTTCCAGTTGAGCTTATTGGATAGATACCGGTAGCATCATAGAATAAAACGGTCCAATTAGCATTTGAATCGATCAGGTTATAATCATCATCGGCTTGTCCGGTGTTATGCAGAGTCATAAGATATGAAACAGTATTGCCGGCGTAATCATAGAGAGAGGCTGAGGCGGGTGTCAGGTCCATAGCGTAATCAGAAATGCGGCCAACAAAAACATCATCCACAAACCAATCATCGAAAGTACCCAATGAGCCGATATTTCTAATTCTTAAGCGGAATTGGTTATGATAGGCGTCACCCGGCAGGGCATAGATCACCTCTTCATATACGGTCATATCGACACCATCACCGAGATGCTGGTTTATCAATACCCAGTTGTAACTTGAATTCAGATATTCAATGAAGAGGTTATCGCCGGCTTCGGTAGAGTTGCCCCCTCCGGTACGCTGGTAAAAATATTGTACGATAACATTTGATTCGGTTGATAAATCAATTATCTGCGAGATCAGAGTATCCATACCTTTTGAGTAGCCATTCAGATTTAAACTGTATTCTGGTGAGGGTTCATTCAGACCGATATTATTGCTTTCACAGGTGGCATTAAGAATCCATTTGCCCTGATCTATTGTCGTAGATGGGAAATTATCTGAGAAAGGAATTGTCAACGGTTCCCCTTCGGAGATAGTCATCAATTGTGATGTGGCAAAGATAGATCCATTGCCTGTTGATGTGGCGGTAATAACAGCCAGATCAAAATCACCAAAAGCACTTGAGGGAATTTCAACTTTAGCTTTAAAGTTAAAGGATTGATTGCTCAGTAATGTTCCGGTTGAACTGATAGGGTAGGATTGAGTAAAATCGTAAATCTCCGTTGTCCAGCCATTACCGGACACGGTTAAATCGTAATCATCGTTTAGCACACCGGTATTGGTTAAAGACAGATCAAACCAAACAACATCGCCGACCGGACCGTTAAGAGTGTCAAATTCCGGTGTTATTGATAAGCCATAATCGAGGACCTTGAAGGTGAAAGTATCAGTTGTATCAGACTGGCCTTCGCTATCGGTAGCGTAAATATAATAATCAATAACAGTACCAGCCTGCTGAGCAGGGATATAACCAACATACTGATCGCCAGAGACATAAGACATGGTGTCTTCGTACCAGAATGATGAAATTTGATAATAAACCAGCAATGAATCGGCTACCAGAGAATTTGCCGAGGTGATATCAGCATAAACGGCATAGTCATTGAGGGTATCCTGGGTATCTTCGAGCGGTGTATGGGTAATTGAAGTTCTGGCTGCGTCTTTACCATTGAGAACCAGGGTACCAGTGTTATCCGGATCAAGCCAGTCTTTAATACGGGATGAAGCCGAACCGCCGTAATTCCATGATTTAGCAAATTTACCATACCAGTCGGATGTGATGCTTGTACAGGAAGCATAGCCGCCATGAAGCTGGCCGATAATCTGCCCCTGACGATTAAACAGAGGAGATCCCGATGAGCCTCCTTCGGTGGTGCCGTCTTCCCATTGGCCAATACGCCAGTGAGAATTATCACCTGAGGTTGTCCCGAGGTAGCTGGTCGATGTAACAGCGTTATAATCAAAAGATATTTTTTTAATATCACCGGCAGGATGGTGGATTGCGATAACACTGTCAGCGGGGGTATCGTAAGCCGACCAGCCGGCGTAATAGACATTATAAGATTCCGGGGGTTGAGAGCTTAATTCCAACAAGCCAAAATCGGAGAATGAATTGCTGGCTTTTAAGGTAGAGCCTGATATTGTCATCCAGGTTGGTCCATTGGTATTGGTGCAGGTTGGGCTTTCGTAGTTAAACATGATGATCCAGGTATTGGAACTACCCAGGCAGTGATTTGCGGTCAGGAAGTAGGGGGTTAAATCCTGACGGACATTGTTGACCAAAGATCCGCTGCACCAGCGTGTTCCATCGGAAAGGATAACCATTGCCACGGAGCGAATCTGGTTAGCCCAGGGATCCCCTTCGGGACAATGAACATTATTATTGCAGGAGCCGGAACTGCCATAACCTTTGGAATCTTTAAAGGTATCCCATGAAAACATATTACGATAGGCGTGGACAATACGTTCTATATCAATTACACCTTTTCCGGCAACTTCAGCCGGTTCGTAATACTCAAGAATACTGACATCACCTTTTACCGGTTGAGTGGAAAACTGACCATGATCTTTATTATTTTCACTGGTAAAAGCGCCAATAACATGGGAGTGGTCTTCGTTATAGATAAACAACTCCGCCCCTTTAGGGAGCCAGTATGCAGCGTAAATCAGGTTGATAGAATATGCACCCGGAGATTCAATTCTCAGTCGCCAGATACGGTCGCCATTGGTGAGGGTCTCCCACAAACCTGAATTAGTTAAATCATAGCGGACTTCAAAAGGGAAGCCGAATCTGAGCGGGACTTCCTTGACATTATCGAGTTC
>CAYPUP010000086.1:0-7915 GCA_964413795.1 uncultured Ignavibacteriales bacterium | reverse complement strand
GAGCAGGGACTTGGTTTCGCTAAAAGCAGATTCGACAGTTTGTCGCACAGTCAGGTTGGGATCAAGTTTTGGTTCCTGTTCGACAATACCAGAAGTAAACCCGGGAGTAATCAAGGCCTCTCCCTGAATTTCAATATCAAGACCGGCCATTATTCGAAGAACAGTAGTTTTACCGGAACCATTATCACCGACTATGCCTATTTTTGCACCGGGGTAAAAGCTCAGATTTATACCTTTTAAAACCTGCTTTTGTCCATAAAATTTATTCACGCGATACATGTGGAATATATATTTTTCATCCATCTATTTTGACTCCTGTAATGGAAATTACTAATTGTTGCAATGATAATAAACTTGTTTGCTGCTGGCAAGTGACGAATTATCGTAAAGTTTAAAAATTAAAAGGGATAGGTAAATTGCCTATCCCTTTTATAAAGATTATAATTTATCGTTAAGATTAATATCCTGATTCCGAGTCATGGCAATCGGTACATTTACCCTCTTTCCACATTTCATCAATATCCTCAGGATGCTGGAATTCCAGCCCAGCCAAATTCATATACAGTTCACTAATCTCTTTAGAGGCTCCCTGAGCTACAATAACGTGGCAGGTTTTGCAATCATAAGCCATCGATTCCCCAGCTTCGTTAACCATGCTCGCCTGATGGCATCTGAAGCAGCCATCGTTGACAAAATGACTCAGGTTGTTTTCTCGGACCCGATAATCAGTCTTCATCTCAGGAAAGAAGTTATCCGAATATATTTTTTGGAGTTCAATTACGATCTTTTTAAGATCATCAGCCCGTTCAACTGCGATATCAGGATAATCCTTATTATAGAAATCCCATAAACCGGTTTCGATTGCTTTTAAAGCTTCGGGTTTTGTTTCATATTCTGCATTAAGCAGTTCCAAACCAGTATTGCGTACATAAGGGATATCATCAGAGATCCGGCCGATATTCATAGCCAGATTAAGGGATACAGCCGGAGGATAGAAAGTGTGACTGGGGCGGTTATGACAATCCATGCAGTCAAATCGCCGAACATTGCCATCAACCCCTTCAATAATTTCAGGAATCTTTTCTTCTTCATTCCTGAAAATAATGGTGTCACCATTTTGTTGGATTACCCGAACCCAGGGGATTATCTGGCGTTTGTAATCCGAGGCGACATACTCTACAATATTATCGGAAAGCATGTGCCAGTGGATTCCTTCCAGTTTTCCCTTATTAGGATTTCCTCCTCCAATACGAACTCTCATGCTGATTGTCCAGGGGGAATTTTCTTCGTCAGTGCGGTAGTAAGTTTTTGTAAGTAGTTTATCACCATAAAAATTCTGTGGCCAATGGCATTCTTCGCAGGTTTCCTGAGCTGGACGCAGATTTTTTACCGGTGTTTCAATTGGACGAGAGAATTTATTAAAAGTTGATGAATAAACCTGGCGCATACCATCAATTTTGGAGCGAACCCAAAACGAAGCCCCCGGGCCAATATGGCATTCTGCACATGCTACTTTAGCATGAGCGGAATTATGATAAGTTACAAATTGAGGTTCCATTACTTCATGGCAGGTTTCTCCGCAAAAAGAGACCGTCTCCGTCGATTCATATGCTCTCGTACCGCCATAAGCGATAACAAATACAAAAACAGCAGTCAGCCCAAGGAAGAGCCAGAGGTTTTTGACATAGCGAGGATCATGGGTATCTATTGAAAAAGTAAATTGAACTTTCTCACCCCGTTTGCGTGCTCTTCGATATTGTAAAAAAGCGCCAAGTAAGAAAATAACCAAGCCAAGCAGGACAATAGCCGGAGCCGCGACAAATGATACCAATGAACGATATGGATTTTCAGTTCCACTGGAAGCATCATATAGTAAGAGAATAAAAAATAAAAAGAGTCCGGCAATAAACAAGGCTCCGCCGACAGCCGTCAGGCGATGTCTGAATATTGTACGTTTTTTTATTTTATTGAGATCATGCATTATAGATTCCTTATTAACAAAAATCAGAGAACAACCACTTAGCTGTTTGTAAGTTCAACTGAATTCAATATTTAATCTATAGCCAGTTCAAGGACATAAATCCCTGGCGCTATATTTATTGTCGAGAAATTAGGGTAATAACTGGACTATGTCAATACATTTTGTTATAATTTTCACAAAGTAATTTCAGAAAACAGTATTTTTTTGTATTCTTCGATACCATGTAAGCTTAACAAAATTAAGGTATTAGTAAATATTTGTCGATGATATAATCAGGTATATGAGACATTTAGTGCCTCTATATTTACTGTATACTTTCTGGGACAAAAAGAAAATTTAAGGAAATTATTAGTCGGTGCCATAGAGCACAAAAAATCAATATTATAAGGGTGGGAGTTGCGTTATGGAAACTCTGAGAATTTTGTGTGTTGAAAATAAATCTGAAGAAAATAAGAATATCGAACAGATTCATAAGCAGTTGACTGATGGTTGGGAATCCAAAATAGTTTTTAGCGGGGAAGAAGCCTTTGAAGAGATAAATAAATCGCCTTATAATATTATTCTTTGCAGAAAACAATTATCAGATATGTCGGGAACTGAATTACTAAAAAAAGTAAACAGTCAGCATTCGGATACCCTGCGTTTTATGATGATTGACAAAGATATTGACCGAAATACATTGCATGAATCATGGTCAGTTGTACATCAGTTTGTTTCAAGTTCCAATAAACCGGAAGCAGTGGTTTCGATGATAAATGATTCGATGAAGCTGCATACATTTTTATCAAACAAAGAATTATGCGCCAGGATAGCAGCTGTTGGGACTTTGCCGAGTCTGCCGGAAATTCATAATAAACTGGTTGGTGAATTAAAAAATGAAAATACTTCGATACAGAAAATCGCCAATCTGATTGGGCAGGATGTTGGAATTACCGCTAAAGTTCTGGCTACGGCCAATTCAGCCTTTTTTGGACTGAGAAATAGAGTAGAAAATATTACACAAGCGATTAATACTCTTGGAATTGATACTGTTGAAGGCATTGTCTTTGCCGCTGGTGTTTTTGGCCAATTTAACAATCCCAACATGCCGGGCTTTTCGCTTGAATCCATCCATAACCGGGGGATAGCTGTCGGGACTAAAGCCAGGATGATAGCTCATGCTTTTGGTTTAAATAATATATTGATTAACGATTCCCTATTGGCCGGAACTCTCCATGCTATTGGGCAATTGGTAATGCTTACCTCTTTTAAGGATGAATTCTGCAAAGCTTTGGAACTGGCTAACAAGGAATCGATTTCTTTTCATGAAGCTCAAATCAAAATATTGGGAGTAAGTGATGCAGCAATTGGTGCATATTTATTGTCACTTTGGGGGCTAAGGGATACAGTTGTTGAAGCGGTTGCCTGGCATTACAAACCTTGCGAAGCATCAACTCCGACAATCAGTCCATTGACTGCTGTTCATCTGGCCTTTGCAACCGATCTTGATGAATGCAACAATATAAAGAAAAAAGATAAAACTGCTGTTGATATGAAATATGTCGATGCTCTTGGAATTAGCAACCAGCTTCCGAGTATCCGCAGTTTATGCACCAGTTCAATGGCTTCAGTAGTTTGATCATATTTCTAAATTTTAAAAAATAAAAGCCGCTCCGTATGGAGTGGCTTTTATTTTGTCTAATAATTTAACGATTTAAACTCCGCTAAACTGAATATTACTGAAGTACATGCTCGGTCGTCTCCATGCGGAATAAACCCAGGGATCATTTCCGCATTCCACGATCTGCTTCAATACATCGGTGAGGTTGCCTGAAATATTCATTTCATTAACAGGTTTTACTTTTTTCCCATCTTCAACATAAGTACCAATTATCCCGACAGAGAAATCGCCGGTTGTTGAATTGGAATTACCTCCAATAAAACCGGTTATGAAAATACCCTTTTTCATCTGAGCGATTAATTGTTCCAGCGATTTATCGCCATAATTAAAAACAAGGTTGGTTGTTCCGCTGGTTGTCGGTTCCCAGCCCAATTTACGGCCATAATACCAATCGACATAATATGATTTCAGTATACCGTTTTCAATTATTGGCCTGCGTTTGGTTGCAATTCCATCGCCATCATAAAGACACGAGCCGAAGCCGGAAATTATATGCGGATCATCAATAATAGTAAAATTATCCGAGGCAATCTTTTCGCCCAATTTGCCATCAAGAAAAGACCTTTTTTGCTGAATTGATGATGCACTTAAGGGACCGATTAATGACCCTAATAACCGGCTTGCTGATCTGTTCTCTATTACCATGTCATAAATGCCGGAATCGATTTTTTTCTGTCCGATTTTTGTAAGAGCCCTATCGGTCGCCTCCTGACCAAGCAATTCCGGTTTGTCCAAATTCTTGAGGAAGCGGTAAGTATGCCAGCACCAGTCACTGGGACGGTCTTCACCTTCACCCTGCACCGTGGATTCCGAACCGGCTGAATAAACGGTGCTTTTTGAGAAGCCTTCGAAACCGTTACTGTGAACCTTTACTGATTCATACATGGAATCACTAAAACCGGTATTACATGTTATGACTTTATCGCTTCGGCTTCTTGAGCTGTCTTCAATAGTTTTGGCAAAGGCAACTCTTTTATCAGTAGTCAGCGATTCATATTCATCATCATAAGTTTTCAAATCTATTTTATTTTGACCCTCGTAATATTTCGGATCGGGAAGGCTCCGGAATTCATCCTCGCTCAGATATTTTGTCATTGCCACCGCTTCGCTGATAAATTGCGTAAGCGATTCTTTTCTGAGATCATTGGTGGATTGACCGGAATAGCGATTATTGACGTAAATATTAATCGATAGGGAATTCTGGGTTGATTCCTGCAATTTATCAATATTTTGATCCCTGACTTCCACTTCCACATCACGACTATTTGTAATATTAACTGACGTTTCATTTGCACCCGCTTTTTTAGCTTCATTAACAGCCCAATGGGCGAGCGCCAATCGTTCATTTGTATTCATACTTATGCCTCATTTCCTTTAATAATACATTTACGAACTGGTTCCGCCCACGGTGATTGCGGATACTTTGACAGTGGGTAATCCCATCGAGACTGGAACGCTCTGGCCATTTTTACCGCACATGCCGCTACCGACATCCATCTTAAGGTCATTGGCTACCATGACAACATTTCTCAAAACATCAGGGCCATTGCCAATGATATTTATATCCTTGATTGGCTTTGTGATCTTGCCGTTTTCAATCAGGCTGCCGTTTTTCACATAGAAAGTAAAATCACCCGGACCGATATGAACTTCACCATTGGTAAATGATTCGCAATAGATTCCTTTTTTGACGCTTTGAATTATTTCTTCTTTAGTGTTTGGACCATTTAGCATATAAGTACAACGCATGCGCGGCATCGGGGTATGACGAAATGATTCCCTACGGCCATTGCCGGTTGATTTTATACCATAATGTTTGGCGCTGATGCGGTCGTGCATATACGATTTAAGAATACCATCTTTTACAAGAAATGTTTTTTCGGTGTCAGAACCTTCATCATCGACATTTAATGATCCTCTGGCAGATTCCCAGGTACCGTCATCGACAATGGATACCATTGGTTCAGCAACCGGTTTATCTATGCTTTCCGAATAAATAGATTCATTTTTACGATTAAAATCAGCTTCCATGCCGTGTCCTATCGCTTCATGCAGAAGAATCCCTGAGCTTCCCGCAGCCAGAACAACTTCCATTTCACCTGCTTCCGGCTTGGTAGCATTAAAAAGAATAATAGTGTCATCGACAGCCTTTTGGGCAACATATTCAAGATTTTTTTCGCTAAAATGTTCCGGACCCTTGCGGGCTGCAAGGCTGAAGCCGTTTTCCTCTTTTTGGCCATTTTGCTCAGCTGAACAACTGGCATGGATTTCCGCCATCGGACGGTAATCATATGATAGATTCCCATCAGAATCAGCTACCAGAATACGCGAGGTCCAGTCGCCATACCATAAACGGGTTTTTGTAATCCGCTTATCTTTATCAAGAAGCATGTTATTAAGCTTCTGAACGATAGGAATTTTTTGGTCAATGCCAACATCAGCCCAGGCTTTTTCAACAGGATAGTAGTTGGGAATATTTTTCAATTTCAATCCCTGAGGAGGAGCGATTTTGGTTTGATTGGCTATGTTTGAGGCGGTTTTGGCCGCCTGGATCATTGCCTCAGGTGATATTTCTTCAGTGAAAGAATATCCCGTCTGGTCTCCATTAACCACTCTTATGCCTACTCCGTATTCAATATCGCAATAGGCTTTATTTACCGCATTATCCTGCAAGCCTACCCAGTTGGAAATGCGATGCTCAAAATAAAGATCACAGAAATCTCCGCCATGACTTAAGGCGGCAGAGATTGTATTTTTGATAATTTCTTCATCTACCTGAAATAAATCAAAGTATTCGGCCATATCTGCATCGGCTTTTGGCCCGGCAAATACTTTTGTTGGATCAAGGTGTAGAGTGGCCGGAATGGATGCGACAGCAACCCATTTGGATCCTTCCCTGATGAATTTTCGGCGTGAAATTACAGCCATTAGAGACTCCTTAGTATATATTTATTTAGTTTTGTACGGATGATTAAAATGTGATTTGTCATGTTCAACACCATAATTTGATTTCTACCTATTGAATAATATCTACGTAGAGCTATTAGGAAAGTTTTAATATTTTTCAAAATCAATAAAAAAGCCACCCCAAAAGGAGTGGCTTTGATTTGTAATAGTTTACTTATTGGTATACTATTAACATGGTGGTGGTGGTGGGCCACTCTTGAACAGGTAATTCACTAACCAAACCAGGTCGTTGACAAGGCAGGAGCCATCAAGGGGTATAGCGCAATCACCCTCATCCAGACAGGAAGGAGCTGTGCCACCTTTAAACAGGTAGTTAACCAGCCAGACCAGATCATTAACCAGAACCGAACCATCTTTTGGGATTGCAACATCACCGCGAAGCTGACAGCAGGTAGCGGGTTCAGTTACAATGTCAGTTTCAAGAGTGATAACATTATAGCTTCGAGCTGTCCCGATCTCGGGACCTGTTAAAGCTTGAAGGATGATATTATCACCGGGATTTAGAGCACCTCCAAGAAAGTTGTATGTGTTAAACACTAATTGCCACCTGGTACAATAATCCGGATAGACTTCATGCCATTGTGTTCCCAGTTGATTTGTAAGCGGATTATTCAATGGATTCGGTGGATAAATTAAATCCAGGTACATGGTATCAAAAGGAGTAGAGGACATACCAACATAAATAGTTGTTGTTACCAGTATGACATGATCTCTGATAATATCTGTTGGATCGGCAACATTAGTGAATTCGATTGTGTCACAGAAGCTCAGAATTCCATCACCGTTATCAAACCAATTGGTCAAAGCCCAGTTAGTGCAATAATTATCGTAAAGTTCATGCCAGTTAGTACCAGTTGGGTTGCCGGAAGCAGGCAGGTATCCGTCAACGTTGTGTTTTACATCACCGGGTGTATAATCTGCCGGTGGATCGATACAAACTGGAGGGTAGATACAGGTACACACAACCGGTGCTGGACCTCCAAAGAAAAGATATTGAATCAAATATTGGATGTCTCTCCAATCAATACAACAATCACCATTAACATCAGCATTTGCAAGAACTACAGGTGCAGGTCCACCCAAGTATAGGTAGTTAACGAGATAAACAATATCACTAAGGTTATAGATACCATCCAGTTCAACATCTCCGGGATTCTGATAATCACAGGTATCACATGGATTTGGTGTACAGGTTGTGCCATTCCCTTCATACAAATGACCGTTATTGGCGCAGGTTAAAGCATCGGTGATATAGCAGTTTCCTACCGTATCACAGCAGGCTCCTTCCAGTGGCGGTTTTTCACCAT
>CAYPUP010000085.1:0-7932 GCA_964413795.1 uncultured Ignavibacteriales bacterium | reverse complement strand
AGAGGGTTCCGATGAGTTCCAGAAAGTTGATGTCAACAATCTCGACTGGACCGATGGGGATCAACAGAAAAGGGTCATAATTAAGAAAAAGACAGATCAATAAATTTTCAAATCAATATATATCAAATATAAAAAAAGGGAGATGAGTAATCATTTCCCTTTTTCTATAAGAAATTTCTAACTAACTTTTATTAATTACTTTCAGGTAGCGTTCAGCCCAGAGTTCGCGGCGATGATGATTTATAATATGTTCATGGTACTGAGCCCCCAAATGGTTGCCGTCAATTTCACCCCGCTTTAATTTTAATATAATTTCACTCAGTTTTTCTGGTTGATCGGTTGGAAACCAGAGAGCGCCGCCTGCTAATTCAAGTTCCTGAACCGCCTCCCCATCGCGGGAGCCAAATATAACCGGACGACCGGAAGCCATATATTCAAACAATTTGCAAGGGAATGTACCTTTGGTAATTGGTACCTCTTTTAAGCTTTCAACCAGGACATCGCTGGCTCGGAGGAAGTAGGGAATTGCTTCCAATGACTGCAGTCCGATAAAACAGCAATTTTTCAAGCCATAGTCGCGGACCATGCCTTCCAATGCCTGACGTTTCTGGCCATCACCGGCAAATACAAAAAATATATCGGGTTGATCGACTAATTGGCGAGCAGCTTCAATTACTGTTTCAAGTGTGTGCGCCCAGCCAAGAGTACCGGCATACAAGACCAGGAATTTATCTTCCCAGCCGAATTTTTTTCTGACACCGTTGGAATCACCAATTAAGAATTCGCTCCCGACCCCGGATTTGATTGTGGTTACTTTGTTCGATGGAATACCGGCTTGAATCAGATTTTTTGTGATACCATCGGTAGCCGAGACAATATGATTTGCCTTACGATATAGAGAATGCATCATCTTTTTCAAAAGACGGGTGAACAGGGAATGGCGTAAATTTCCGAATTCTTCGCTTGATTCCGGCTGCAGGTCTCTTATTTCCAGAATAAAACGGGCTCTTCTGAATTTACTGACAATCCAACCAATAACCGGGGTAGTGACCGGGGGAGATGATGCCAGAACTATATCAAAATGCCCTTTAATCCTGAAACTATTTATTATAGCTGAAAACAGGAAAGTTATAAATCCGATCATTCTTTTACCAGGATATCTGTTTGATGCCGGTAAAACATAACTGCGGTAGATATCGACCCCGTCTATTATCTCATGGGAGAAGAATTTGCCTCGGTATTCTTCAGGTACTATGCCATCAGGATAATTGGGAACAGCCGTTAAAACAGAGACTTCGTTCCCTTCTGAAACAAAAAAACGGGCAAATTCAGCCAATCGCCTTACAGCACCGCGTTCCGGGGGGAAATGTTGTGTAATAATCAAAATTTTCATATACTAACCCACGGCAAACTACTTGTTTTAAAAGACTTTAGCAAGGTTTTTATTGCCAAATGAGACGGTTTTTATAGCTATTTCTTGACATCTGCAAAATTAAATATTAATATAAAAATAATCGATTTTAGTATTGTATTTGTGTATAAGGTTAGAAGTTAAATATTGAAGGAGGAGAAACACAGATTATGCGTTTGAACTTAATTATCGTAGCAATCTTACTGTTGGTTTTCAGCGGATTGGCTATTGCCCAGGATAATGCTGAAGCAAAAGCTGAAACAAAAGCAGTCGGCCATGAATTTGTCGGGGATGCAAAATGTAAAACCTGTCATAAGGATGTCCATGCCAGTTGGATGGAAACAAAACATGCCAAGGCTTTTAATGTCTTGTCTGACGAAGAAAAGAAAAATGAAAAATGTGTCGCCTGCCATATCACCGGAACTTCTGATAAAGGCGTCCTTCTTGAAGGCGTTCAATGCGAAGCTTGTCATGGCGCGGGCAGCGATTATAAAGACATGAAAATCATGAATAAGAAAAAATGGGCAGCTGATCCTGAAGCTCAAAAAAAGTTAGCTATGGATGCAGGTTTGGTTTACCCCAATGAAGCCGTATGCACCAAGTGCCATACCAAAGAAGGTAACCCAAATTTCAAACCTTTTGATTTTGCCAAACGGAAACATGAGGTACACGTCTTTCCGTCAGCAGCTCCTGCCGAAGAGAAAAAGGGTGAATAATTTATTTTTCTGATTATAGTTTAAGCGGTCAATTTATTGGCCGCTTTTTTTATGAGAATTAGTCGGTATCGATTTTTAACAGGGGGAAAGTCCTCACCGAGACCCATTTGGATTCTGCCAGCGGAGTAATCAAATCAAGCGAGCTTATTACAAATCTTTCAAGAGGCAGATAGGGGACTATTTTTTCTTTAACCAGCAAAACCCTATGATGTGATATCTCTCTTGCTATGGTTACATGAGGCTGATAATCTTTTAAAGGCAATGTCAACCCGAGTCGGGAATAAAGTCTGAAATATAAACTTGTCAGTTGTTCGTTTTTTTTAACTTCCCAGCAAATGACGGGCGTAGCGGGGTAAAAGTCTGTTATTGATCCCAGCTCAAGTTTAATTTCCATTTCGATTGATATCTCTCTGCCGATTATTCCAACTATATCTTCAAGGGGACGATCGGTTTCAAAGGGAAAAACGATAGTAACATGAGAAGCAATCTGGTCGTACAAGGGATCGTATTTTTCTCTGAGAGGAGCGACAATTTTATCTAATTCCAACGGAAGGTATGCTACCAGAGCATATTTTGCCTGACGGCGATCTTCGAAATTCTGTTCCTGGTAATAATAATTATACATAGCTATTTAAAGAAGATAATCTCTATTCTTCTGTTATTGGCTCTCCCCTGGGCGGTATCATTGCTGTCTATAAAATTTATTTCTCCCCGGCCAAAGGTTTTAATCCTGGCATTATCAACACCCATCGTTACGAGATAATCTCTGACCCGGTTGGCTCTTTTTTCAGAGAGAGCCATGTTGGCTTGTGCCTGGCCAATGTTATCGGTATAGCCGCTAATTTCCAGCATAATGCCGGGAACTAAATTCAAAACACGAGCCAGATCTTTCAAACGCTCCAGATTTTTAGGATCGACTTCAAACGAACCCGGAACATAATCTATTTCCAGTATTAATGGTTTTTCAAACATCGCCAGATCAATACAGCCACGGGCATCGACATCGATACCATAAAGAGTATTGGGGCAGTCATCGAGACCATCAGGAATTCCATCAACGTCGGAATCAACCGGACAGCCTTCAACATCAACTAACGCCCCATATATATTGTAGGGGCATTTATCAAGATAGTCAGGGACCCCATCAAAATCAGAATCAATCGGACAGCCGTAAATATCAACTAATCCTCTCGCTCTGGGATCAGTCCCATCGCAATTATCAAGCCCGTCGGCAATGCCGTCACGATCACTATCCATCGGGCAGCCTTTGCGATCGACAATTATTCCGTTGGGGGTACTTGAGCATTCATCGTCGCTGTCAACAACACCATCCCCGTCACTGTCAATCGCGATAATAGGGTCTTTTCTGGCAACCGGAGCCTCATCATCCCAGACTCGTTCCGATGGCCAGCCCCTTTTAAATTCGGATGAACCAAAAGAGAATGTGAGTGATACCGAGGTTCCCATCAGCCAGCGGTCACGATTTTTATTTATATCATCTGAAAATTCAGTTCCGAAACCGGTAAGGTAGTCGGCATGAGTGTCAAAATTCAAAGATATTCTATCTGAGAGCATGATTTCAAAACCAAGTAATCCGGAGGCATAAATTTCGGAAGAAGCAAAATCGGTGGTTTCATTGCGGGAGCCCTCCGCTTTCCAGACCGTATCGGCAATTGGATCGAGAACTTCCCAGATATTCAAGCCCCCACCAACACCTATAGCGATATTAATCCGGCTTCCCGGAGTTAACATGTATCTTTTAATATCCGCACCAAGTCTGGTTGACTTGAATTTTTGGGTAGCATTCTCTTTTTTTGAGTCAAGTGAAATGCCTGATCCGGTCGAATCATCGTACATTGTGTAGAAAGTGAGGGATAAATCCAAATCCCAGTGATCCGATAGAGCGTAAGTCAATCCCAATCCGTAGGCTGGTTGAAAGGGGAATTTATAAGAGTCACCTCCGGAAATTTTAGCCATCTCTCCTTTAAGATCAATAGCATATCGGTAATCGGCAGAATAAATTGAAGATGACAACAGGATTACTAAAAATATAACCAGAGTTGATAAAAGAACTTTCTTAAGCATAGACCAATCTTTAATACAGCTTTTTAACCTGTGCTCCGACATAGTATTTTTCCAAAATATTATCAAACAACACTCCCTGTCGAGCCAATCCAATGGCTCCGCACTGGCACATGCCTACGCCATGCCCGTAACCGTTTCCTTTAAAAACGACATCAGTGATATCGTTATTACTGTCACGTGAAATAATAACATCAAAATTATCAGACGGCAATATTAAATCGGGATTAGAAGTCCGCCCGATAACCCAGCGGATACGGTCCCTGTAGAACCGATAAACATCCCTCTCGGTGTGAATAAGCAGGCGGGCGACTCGTCCGCCGGGAGATCTTTCCGAAATAGTTACATCGGTTATTTTGCCGATAAGAAAATCCCGCCCCCGATCGCCAGAAAGATATTGTTCGACTCTGCCTCGGAGCTGCTTTTCGGTAAAGTGCTCCTGCCAGGAATAATATTTTGACCAGGAGCAGGCGCCGTCATCTTTAACCGCTTTAAGGTAAGGAATGGATTTTCTGTCCCAGACATGAGCGATATCATCAGTCATTCCACCACAGGTAGAATGGTAATATGCTTCGATCAGCTTATCCTCGTAGGTAACTACAATACCGGCGGTTGCTATAATTGCTTTATTGACCAGCTTGTCTTCTACGGAGGAACCTTCATATACCTGATCATAGATACTTGATTTTAGATCATATTGTTCTGATGGATATTGCTGAAGATGCGCCATGGCATAAGTACGGGCTGCCACCGCCTGGGCTTTTACCGCTTCGATTTCATTATCTGATCTTTTACCAATTTCAGGAGGAACAACTCCTTTGAGGTAGTCTTCCATATAAACAATATTAATCAACTGGACGTTCAAGCCATAGGGGAGAATTTGGGTAATCCCCCGGTAAGGTTTCCCATTGACCGTAATGCGATTATCGGAGCCGCGGGGAATGATATTTACTTCGCCTACGTTATCCTGAATGTCCAAACCGTTATGGTTTTTAACCGTCAGTATTTTTCCTCGACTGGTGATTTCAACCGGCTGGCTGGAGTAATAGACATTCTGTTTTCCCTGCGCCAGACATTCTATCGCAAAAGCTTTTTCGGCGGATATCTTTGCAGCTTTGGAGCTTTCATCCAAAAGCACCCGGACAAAAGGAACACGAATAAACGATCCGGGCTCTTCATCTTTGAGGCCGGGAACGGTAGCACAACTCCAAATCAATATCATCAGGCAGAGAGCAGTTCCGATACGGGCTGATAATTTTATAAATGTCAGAAAAGCAGTATTGTCTGATTTTTTAAAGTCCATCAATTTCTCACTTTTGGCGGCTGTACAATGTGTCCCAATATGGGGATTAATACATCTTTTTTATCTTTATGTCGGTAATTTTCAAGCGATTCTGAGCGTAAACTTGCTTCGCCCAGAACTGCATATGCCGCCGCTTCGACAAAATCACCATCAATACCAAGTTCATCAATCAGCCTGATTTCTATATCAGGCAGATAACCATTTAGTCGCTCTCTAAAGAATGTGTTCTTTCTGCCTCCGCCGGTCAAATATAATTTATCCAATTCCGCATCATTTTCATAGAGGATTTTTACCCCATTTAATATTCCCAAAATAGTTAATTCAGCGACTGAAGCCATTAGGTCTTCATCGCTAAGCCCAAGACTTTTCCCGAAATCGATTATATCTCCAGCGGTTTTTAAGCCAAACTCTTCCCGTCCGGTTGATATTTGTTTGTTTGAGAAGAAGGGCTTGCTTAACAGCAATGACAATAATCGCTGGCTTATAGCCCCTTTTCGGGCAATGGCGCCATTTTTATCAAAGGGTTTATTAAAAAGTTTTTCAGCTAAAAGGTCACAAAGGCTGTTACCGGGACCGCAATCAGCGGCAGAGATTTTATTTTTTGATTTTTCAGAGGGGAAATAGAAATAATTTGAAATGCCGCCGATATTGATTATCAATCGTGGTTTAATCGCAGAAAACAATTCTTTCATGGCTCCGGTAGTAATTGGGGCACCTTCGTTTCCGACCGCAATATCCGCTTGTCTGAAATTACCAATGACAACTTTGCCGCATTGTGCTGCGATAAAATCGAGAGAGCCAATCTGAAGAGTGCCATTGATAAGATATTGTCCCAGTTTAATCCGGGCAGGCCGATGCCTAATGGTTTGTCCATGCGATGCAATCAGATCGACCGTGATTTTATCCATTCTTAATTTTTCAGTAAGAGCCTTGGCTTTTAACCCGATAAACATTCCCAGAATGTTGTCCAGTTGTATTATTGATTCAGGTGTTATTTTATTACAATGGATTTGATGATGGATTTGTTTTCTAAGAGAATCGGGAAATCTATAATTTCGATGAGCTAATACTTTGATGTTTTTTTTACTTTCGGTGCGTGAAATCCTCACAGCGCAGAGATCAAGGCTATCCGCCGATGTCCCTGAATTAATTCCCAGTACAATAAGACTTTTACGCTTTAAAAGCTTGTTAAGCAACATATCATATAAAATTAATAAATCATCGTCCTGTCCAGTTTGAACTTCAATCCTCCGATTCTTTCCAAAGATAATTTAATTCTGTTTTCATCAATTAGACCCTCTTTTACAGCTTTGCAAAAATAATCATAAGCTGTCTTAAACTTATCAAAATCAGCACCAAACAAGAGAATGTCATGGCCTGCTTCAAAAGCGGCTTTGGTACGAGGGCCTAAATCACCGAGAGTGTAAGCCCCGGTCATTGTAAGATCATCGGTAATAACCGGACCATCAAAAGAGAGATGCTCGCGAATCATTTCTGAAATTATTTTCTTTGAACCGGTAACAATGATATCGTCGATGTTGGGCAGGTGCAGATGGGTCGTCATTATCATATCAGCCTGGTAATTTATCCCGGTAGCAAAGGGGATTTTTTCGCGATAACGCCAGGTTTCAAAGTCATAATCAGCGGTTGCGGTTTCAAGATGGGGATCTATGGAACTGGCTCCGAGACCGGGGAAATGTTTGAGACAGGAGAGCATTCTGGTCTTTTTAGCTGTTCTGATCGCCCCTTCGACAAATACTTTTACGATATCGGGTGTTTCACCAAAACAGCGTCCTTCGGTGCATTTATTATCTTTGTTCAACAGGATGTCGCATACCGGGGCAAGATTCAGATTAATACCAATGGAGTCCATAAAGAGAACAGCGCGGGAGTATTCTTCGCAGAATTGTTCTATCTTGCCAGCCTGGCCGTATTCGTAGGCCCCTTTAAATTCAGCCGGAGCGCCACGTAGACGGCTGACTCGGCCACCTTCCTGATCTATGGCTATAAATGGAGTAGCAGACTCATATTGAGCCTGAATTTCCATTATGTTATCTTTGGTTTTTTGATGCGAGGGGCAGTTCTCTTCGAACAGAATTACACCACCTATATTTTCCTCTTTCAAAAATTTCAGAAAAGCCGGTGTGGGTTCTTTACCACGGAACCCGATTATAAACAATTGGCCGATCTGATCAATTATGTTAGTTTTTTTCTTATCCATATATTCCCCAATTATTAAAAATTATCTTACACAAACGAGATTTCGCCCTTCGTCTTTAGCTTGATATAATGCTTCATCGGCGACAGTAACGAGTTCTTCCTGAGGTCGGCCGTTTTCCGGGAAAGAGCTGAGTCCAACCGATACAGTTACATTGAGTTGGCCGTGTTTGCCGGCATCAACAGATGTCTTCTCTACCTGT
>CAYPUP010000084.1:2141-7942 GCA_964413795.1 uncultured Ignavibacteriales bacterium | reverse complement strand
CGGAGACAAGCCCCGTCGTTACGCGGCAACTTTGTAATCCCGCGTAGAGGGCGGCCTTGTGTCGCCCGATTAAAAGACTGAGCTATAAAATACATGACCCTTTCAACAAGCCATATATACAGGCGTATCCTGTTCTTTTATTATTGATTTACATGTTTACTTGAAAAATCATACCTGTTATTATATAATCCATTTTAATAAGATGATTTTAGAATAAGAAAGGTGCTATCATTGATTACAGCAATAGGCAATCCGGTTTATGATTATATAAAGACCCACAAAGTAAATCCCGATGGTCGCGTTCTCTCCGGTTGTTCAACCAACGCCGTATTGGCTCTCTCAAAAATGGGAGAGGATGTCCGTTTGGTAGGATCAGTGGGTGATGACTATAAAAAACAATTTATCGCCGATCTGGCCAGGCATGGCATCGAACATGTAATAACCCCATCTAAAGAGACGGGCGGGTTTTCATTGATATACTACGATGATTTCGGCAATCGGACATTGGATTTGTTAGGGAGAGCTGATGATATAGAAGATATCAATCCCGACTGGTACAAAGACGCCAAGGCGGTTTTGATCGGGCCAATATTAGGCGAAGTCTCATTTGAAAATATAAAAAAAATCAGATCAACATTCGATGAACTCTTTTTCTGTGATCCGCAGGGATTGATAAGAGGGGCGGATGAGAATGGCCGTATTTATCACAAGAAAGTCGATGGCATAGAAGACACGCTTGGTGTGTTTGATGTGGTAAAGCCCAATGAATTGGAAGGGAAGATTCTGACCGGAATAGATTGCCGTGAGAATCCGTACGAAGCAGCCAAGATGATTCATTCCTGGGGACCAAAGATTGTGATAGTGACTTTGGCGGAATTGGGTTCGGTTATTTATGACGGCAAAATGATGATCGATATTCCTCCTTACAGCATAGATCTGCTTGATTCGACCGGGGCCGGTGATACCTATATGGCCGGATTTACTTTTGAATATTTGAAGACTGGAGGAGATCTCAGGAAAGCAGGCTGCTATGCCTCGTGTACTTCATCGGTGATGATAGAAAACACCGGGCCGGATTTTTTCATGTCTGAAGCGATGCTCCGTGAACGACAGATAAAGTTGCTGGCCATAAAAAATTATAAAGTCAAGGTTGGGTGTAACGGGAACTAAAGCTGTAGAGGCCAACCAACATTAACAACAGAATATTCCCTTCTGATGGAAATGATATTGCCTGCTAAAGGTTTTCAATGTAGATACAAGTTTATAAACAGTAGCCCACTCAAGTATTGAGCTATCCATTTTTTATTCATGGTAAACTTGTTGATTAATGACCATCCAATAATAATACTCTTTAAGTGAAATTATATGATATATTCAGAGAAGCTGCCAATGGACAATACTGCAATTTCGAACATTTCATTTGTCGTATTTACAGCCGGGATGCTAACCGGGTTAATTGTTGCGATAATATGGAGGAATGCACACTTAATTTTAAGGCTGTTATATATGAGTTGGTGCCGACCTTTATTTTAGCCTTTTTAGCGGTTGTTATGGTGAGCTTGTACACCAATACAGGCAAAAAAATAGCTGATTTAGCCGTAATTTTTGTATGATTTTAGTACGGAACAGAGTTAGTTTATAGATGTATTATTGTTGAATCCCGAATTGCAGAATATTATATAGGAACCTATGGAAGATCAATTTATCGGCAGTTATAAAATTCTCAGGCAGGTAGGGGCCGGAGGCATGGCTAAAGTATATCTGGCGGTTCATAAAGATATTCCCAGCTTACAGGTTATTTTAAAAGTTCTCAGCGATCCCCGCCTTGGGGAAAGATTCCGGCACGAAGCTGACAAACTGGCTTTTCTTGATGGGCATCCCAACATTTGTAAAATCAGGCATTTTTTCACCCAGGGAGATGACACCATTATTGTTATGGAGTATATCGAGGGAGTAACCCTTGATGAACATCTCAAACCGGGAACGCAATTACCGGTAAAAGAAGCGGTAAAAATTGCTATCGATATTCTGGATATTCTGAGTTTCGCTCATAAAAAAGGAATCTCGCATCGAGATATAAAACCAAGCAATGTCATGCTGGAAAAGAGCGGCAAGGTTAAAATAATTGATTTTGGCATTGCCAAAGGGGAAAGCGATCCCAACCTTACCGCTGCCGGGACATCATGCGGAACTCCGACCTATATGGCTCCCGAACAGTTTACGCCAACCGAAAAGACAAATTATTATCTGGTTGATATTTATGCGGTTGGGACAACTCTGTATCGTTTTTTAACCGGGGACAACCCATTTAATGGAGTCAATGAATTTGCTATTCGCGACGCCAAACTCTTTAATGAACCCCCATCGCCAAGAAAATTAAATAACCAGATTTCAAAACAACTTGAAAAGATTATTTTAAAATCATTAGCCAGAGATCCCAAAGAGAGATTTGCTTCGGCTGATGAGATGATTGAGGCTCTTAAGCAGATTATTGAAATAACACCCAAGCCTTCTAAGCAGAGTGATATGACGATGGATCTGGCTACCGGGGAAAGCCGGAAATCTTCTCGGAAGAATAAAAAACCATTGTTTATCGGATTAGCTGTAGCTGTGCTAATGATTCTGGCTATTGTCGGGTGGAAGTTTTTATCGGGTCCTTCAACCGGCACTTCTGAAAATGGTAACAATACTACGGCAACGAACATTGAACATGAAAAATTATTACCCGGTATAATTGATATAAATGTTGATCCCGCGGCTGATTCGATATATTTTAATGACAGTTTAATAGCGACTAATTCGGGCTATGTTTCTGTTGAACGTCAACCTGGACGCTACCCGGTCAGGATTGTAAAAGGGAAGGGAGTAAATTCTCCGATTATTGATTCTGTGGAAATTCCCACCGATGCTATCACAACGAGTAATTATACTTTTGAAATGCTGGTTGAAAAACCAGTTGAAAATGTAATACCGAAACCGGTAGTTTCCTATGGAGCGATTATTGCCGCCTCTCGCCCTCGGGGGGCATCGGTTTATATAAATGATGTGCATCAGGAATACCAGACGGTGTTCACTTTTCCGGTTAAAACCGGTACTTATTTGGTGGAATTGAAATTAGAAGATGAAGTTTATTCGGAAACAGTCACTATCGGGAAAAATGATACCTTAACAGTTTTTTATGATTTTGATAATTAACTCTTTTCTGATTGATATGAAGAACGTATATTTTATTGATAACTGAGAATATTTAATAAGGAGAAAAATATGAAACAGGGAAAACGTCTAATAGCAACGCTAAGCTTTGGGCTTTTTCTGATTGCATCCCTTAGTATCGGGGCGGCCGGTATCAAGGCTCAGGAATCAGATAATGTAGCGTCCAAACTTGCCGAGGCGCTCGATTTGTACAGTGTGGGGAAAATCAGTGATGGGTTGAAAATTGCTCAAGATCTGATTGGCCGGAATGATCTGACCTCTACGGACAGCATTGCTATATATGAAATAATGAGCCTTCTGACTTATTCCAAAGGGGTAGATTATATCAATACGGCGGTTGATTATCTCAAGAAGATATCCAATATAGGGCCTTGTTTGATTCGTTTACCTCGGGAATTGTGGCCGGCTGAATTGAGCGATCAATGGTACAAGCTGCAGCAGGCTTCCGGACAATTGGTCTGTGACAAGGATAAGGGCGGTGATTTTAAGACTATTGCCATTATGGAATTCGATAATTTCTCAATCGGCAAATATCAGGAAGAATTAGGACCGATCGGAAAAGCGTTGGCCGATTTCTTTGAACATGATTTTGGAAAAATCAGTGATTTTAAAGTAGTTGAGCGCAATAAAATAAATTTTGTCATGAAAGAACTGGAGCTTCAAAAATCTGGCAGTGTTGATCAGGCAACGGCGGTTAAAATAGGTAAATTGCTTGGGGCTCACTATATGGTTTTTGGAAGCGTCACTCAGCTCGATGGTAAAAGCTGCCGGATGGTTGTTCGGGTTGTCGATGTGGAAACTTCGGAAATTATCGAATCGGTTGATAAAGAGGGGAAACCGGATTTTACCAAAATGGAAAAAGAACTGGTAGAAGAACTTTCAGGAAAGCTTAATGTAGTTCTCGGCGATGATGTCAAAAAGCTTATCGATGAAGGAGGAACGGAATCCGGCAATGCTATGAGCCTTTACGCCAAAGGACTGGAATATATGGATCGCTACGATTATAAAAAGGCTTATGATTTCTTCAAACAGGCTTATGAACTCGACAATACCTTTGTAGAAGCCAAAAGAAAAATGGATATTTATCGGCCATTGGCCACTTGATCGAAATATGATTTAATTAATGCATGGAGGCGCCGATGAAATTGAAAATATTAGTTATAGTTTTAATAGCGGCAATGATCGCCGGCTGTTCGCAGAGTTATCTTTCTCAGGGAAGGAAACATCTTGCCGGCGAGCAGTATGATAATGCGATTGATGCTTTTTACAAGCAGATAGCTGCCAACTCATCCGACTATAAAGCCTGGCAGGAGCTGGGTGTTGCTTTTTATAAAAAAGGGGATATGGTAAAGGCCGAGGATGCTTTTAAGCAGGCAAATGGGATAACGCCTGACAGCCGGACAAATTTATTTTTAGGTCTGGTATATGAAAAGCAGGATCAATGGGATAAGGCTTTGGAAGCCTTTGGAACATCATTGAGCCTCAATCCGGATAAAAAGACTGCCGCCAGTACCAGGACTCATATTGATTTGCTTCTTGCCAGGCGGCTTGCAGCGGAAGTTGCCCAGTCAATTGCCAATGAAGAGGCGATAAGCATTGATACTATTCCCGATAACACGATTGCCGTTTCCAATTTTGATGCTTCACTTCTATCTCCTGATCTGGCGCCGTTAGCCCGAGGACTTTCTGAAATTGTGTCAGTTGATCTTTCCAAAGTTGTAGCCCTGACCGTGATTGAGCGGCAGAAAATAGATGTCATTATGGATGAGCTCAAACGGGGAACATCGGGATATGTCGATCCGGCTTCTGCACCTCGGGTAGGAAAACTCCTTGGTACAAATAAAATTGTGACGGGAACGGTTATGGGGCTGGGTGAAGATGGTTTCAGAATTAATGGAGTGGTTGTAAAAACGGCTGATGGTTCCACCCAGAATCCGGAAGCCAAAGAAGGGGAACTTAAGGACTTATTCAAAGTGCAAAAGGATTTTGTATTTGCCATTATTGACAGTCTTGGGATTACTTTGAGCCAGATGGAACGGGATGCTATCGAAAAAGTCCCGACCGAATCATATCTGGCTTTTCTGGCGTACTGCCGGGGGTTGGATTATGAAGAACGGGGCATGTATAAACCGGCTCAGCAGGAATTTAATAAAGCATTGGAGTTAGACGCCAATTTTGAAGAAGCCGGATTTGAACTTCGGAATGCGTCCGGAATGGAAAACACTCCTTCTTTTGAAGCCTCTCAAATGAATCTGGAAAATATTGCTGCTAATAGCGGAATTGATATCCCCGCAGCTATGAGTGGACTGGATAACCGCTTGACGAATGTGATAGTCAATGCCGGTGCTTATCCGGGTGGTGTTGTGGGAAGTGTTACCAATGAACCGCCGGTAGTGGGTACAACGGGCGCTACCGGAACCGTTATTATACGAGGTGATCTTGATGGACAATAAAAAGTATTTGAATACAATTCTGCTGATATTCATGCTGGTTCTTGCCAGTATTCCAGCTTATGGCCAAATACGCTACGGCATGCCTGGTTTTGGCGATGTTGATATAACTTACACCTCCTGGAAAATGACGACGGG
>CAYPUP010000084.1:0-2041 GCA_964413795.1 uncultured Ignavibacteriales bacterium | reverse complement strand
AGATTATTTATTTACTCTCAAATAATTATCTTGATTTACCTTCACGGGGAATGGGAGAAGGCTTCGGTTTTAATGTTTTGTTAGGCGGGGCGCAGGCATCGGGGAATCTTCAATACGGTGGCGGAATAATATATGAATATAAAGGTACCTATGAGCCGTATGAATCAAGCGGGGATTATAACCCCGGGGATAAATTCAGCATCAATGCCGGGGGTGATCTGGTCGGTAAAAAGACAACATTCAGTGCCGATGTTATTTATTCGTTGTTTACCAATGACAAAGTTGACAGCGACAATAAATTCAAACAGAGTCCGCAGTTGGAACTAAGAACCGGCGTGGTTCATAAATTGGGCAATACCGATCTTAATGCCGGTATCAGATATGTCTTTCGTGGAGAAAATGATATTTATCAGCTTGATTCATCAAGCCATGAAATTCTTAAATCCCAGAAGTTGTTCGGAAATGAACTTGCTCTCTATGGTGGTGCGGTTTATAAAATGTCAGAATCTTTTAATCTGAATCCATCCCTGACTTACCGATCTATCTCTGCCAACGATGAAAGTCTGGCCGCTTACCAGCTTGATAATTCCAGTGTTGTTGGGGTTGGGATATCTTTCAATAAGACATTCCAGAAAAAGTATGGCCTTAAATTTGGCGGGAAATATTTTACCGGCAGCGCCGACGGGAGTGAAATAGACCTAACAGGATTGCAGTTCACCGCATCACTGACAGCTAATTTTTAAGAGGAACAAATGAAAAGGTCTTTTAGATTATATATATTATTACTTGCTGTTAGTATTGCCATAATGGTATTGATAAGTTGCAGTGATAATTCTGTTAATTCTGGTGATGCGACAGCTAATAAGCTGAATGTGCAGATCAGCATGGTATCGCAGGGGATGCTGGATATTGTCACTTCTTTTCAGCTAACCATAATTGCTGAAGGCAGAAATCCAATGGTTGTACCGCTTGAATACAAACATGGTGTTATTTCTGGTACAATTGAAAATGCACCGGCTGGAAATAATGTTGTTTTTCTGGTTCAGGGAATGGATGCGGATGGAGTTGTTATTTATTCCGGTTCTGATACATTACGAATTGTCGCCGATCAGGAGAATCAAATAGAAATCAGTCTTTCACCGGTTGTCTCGATGATTAAAATATCCCCCCGATATTTTCAAATTTCTCCCGGTGAAACTTCAACAGTGGATATTAAAGTTTACAATCTTGGTAATTTAAATCAAATATCATTTCGCCTTTATTCTCTGAACTCCAGGTATGATCCTGCCCCTGATTCGGTTGCTCTTTCACCGAGGCTCCTGGAGTTGGGGGACAATTTAATATTTTTTGATTCTTTTTCAGTGAAACCATCTTTTTATACGATGGCTTTCGCCAATGGGGGAACTGAAAATATGGTGAATGATCCCAATGGCGATATTACTTTGGCAACACTTTATTATTCAGCTGATGCACAGGAAATACTGCCTGATTCAACAATCATTATTTTTGATTCGCTGACAATATATGATATCATCGGAAACCTCATTCCCTCATCATCAGTTATTCACGATCAGTGTTTTGTTATGATCACCGAATCAGGAGATTCAATTGTAACTTTCCCTGATCCAAATCTGGAGCAGGCCATAAGAAATGCTACCGAAATAAGTACCAGAGATATATGGCTCAGCGATCTCAGGTATATTTATTATTTTGATGCGAATAGCATAAACATAGCAAATCTTTCCGGTCTTGAGGTATTAGAAAATCTTGAACAGTTGTATCTTGGTGGTAATGAAGTTAGTGATATTTCTGCACTTGAAGATCTGAGTAATCTTTATTATCTGGATCTGTCAAACAATATGATTTCCGACATACAGCCTCTGGTGGATAATGATGGTATCAATGCTGAGGATTATATTGATCTGAGGGGCAATCCTCTTGATGTAAATACCATTGAAATCAATATTCCCGTATTAGTCCAGCGGGGTGTTACTGTAGTATATGATAATTAATTAAGATATTTCTAAAAAATAAAAAACCG
>CAYPUP010000083.1:0-8159 GCA_964413795.1 uncultured Ignavibacteriales bacterium | reverse complement strand
TTGATGCTGATGAGGTTATAAAACTTTCTGATTTTGGCCTTCCGATTCATTACAGCAGCAACCATCGTAAAAACTGGTACAGCCCCCCCGAAAGAAAAAACTCCCGCCAGGGAGATGTTTATGGTATGGGGGTGATTCTTCATCAGATGATAACCGGACGCAATCCCAATTATGATATGGGGAATAATCTGCTGCTTGACGGCCTAAAGGATTTTATACCGGATGAACTGGTGGCTATGATCCAAAAAATGCTGGCTATAAGAGTATCGCGAAGGTATTCCACTATTGAAGAATTTCTTCTGGATTGGGATGATTTCGAAAGAGATCGCCAGGGAAAAGCTAATCAAAAAATAGAGATACCCACTGATAACAAAGAGCCAATAAAGAATATCCCTCTCTGGATGGTAATCACTATCGGGGTAGGGATTTTTGCGGGTATTTTTGCTGTTTTATATTTCTCGGGCATTTTCAAATAACTAAAATCTCACAAATGCTTTTATTATTGTAGCCTTCCTTCTAAAGAGCTTATAATATATATTATCAGACAAGTATTTATTTAGGATAAGGATAATATCGTGGCTGTCCCGAAAATTTCCGAGAGATACCATCTGGCTTTTTTAATAATATATTATCTTATCTGGCTGCTGCTGCTTGTCTCCTCATTCTACCCCAAAAAAATACTCTGGGCTTTTTCGATATATGCCTATGTCGATGAAATCTCTCGTTATCTGATATTATCAATAGCCGGAATTGTACCGATTGTTGTGATGTTTTTCAATAACCGCCTTGATAATGAGATAGAGATTGAAAAATCAGATTCATTAAAATTTATTATCAGCGCATTAATTATTCTTCTGGGATCGGTTATTCTTTTTATAGTATTTCGGGCAAAAGCTTTTTATCTCGGTGATGGTTACACTCTCCTGTCAACTCTGGCCTCGGATAACCCCATTTTAAAGCAGCGCGAGATCGGTGAATCGACCATTCATCTCTGGGTGCGGGATATATTTGGTAGTGGAGAGACAGCAGCATTGTTGAGTTTTCAGACTATTTCAATTACTGCCGGCAGTATTTTATTGCTCTTGTTAATTCCAACCTCAATGAAATTATTTAGCAGCTTTTTTAATAGATTAATTTTTATAATTATCATAATCACCGGCGGTTATTCTCTTCTCTGGTTTGGATATGTTGAAAATTATTCGCTCTTTGTAATGTCGGTTGGGATTTATAGTCTGGTCGGCTACCTGGCTGTCACCAATAAAATCAGCCATTATTGGATTATTGTACCATTAATAGTGGCTATCATAATGCATGTCATGGGGGTCACTCTGATTCCCAGCACGTTTTTTATCCTCCTGTCACGCCCAGGCCCTCGAAAAATTTTATCATGCTTCTCTTCCAGGGCATTATTGACTGCAAGTCTAATAATTTTAGCAATTATATTAGTCCCATTTATTTATGTCTATAACAAGAGTTATTTTTTCAAATTAGCTCTTGTCCCCCTTTTTGAAAATCGATTCACCGTTGACGGCTATACTCTCTTTTCACTAGCTCATATAGCGGATGTGCTTAATCTAATAATACTGTTAGCGCCAATATTGATTATTGCCATTGTATATTTTATCAGATACAAAAATAGATTTCTTCCCTTATCAATTAAGGCGTGGTATTTAATTATCCTGACATTTTCAGTCTTTTTAGCTCTTTTTCTTTTTGATCCCAAGATAGGTATGCCCCGCGACTGGGATCTCTTCTCGTTTGCCGGTATTCCTCTGATGCTTTTAAGTTCTCTAACGTTATTCTCTTTGTTAAAGAAAAGAATAATTACCAGATCTGTAATAATCTTAACAATAAGTCTGAACCTGATGTTTTTGGTTCCGAGAGTTCAGAATCAGATTTCTGTCGAGCAAGCTCTGGAACAATTCCGGCAGCACATCTCATGGGATCCACTAAAAAACAGATCAGCCATGACAATGATTGCCGAACATTATAATAATAAAGGGGATTCAACCCAGGCGTTTATTGAAATTGAAAAGTGGCGTGAAGATTACCCCGAATGGCAGCAGAACCGGGTGGCTATGAAAATGTACGGCGAAGGTCATATTAACGAAGCAATAAATATATATCGAGATATTATCAGGAACAATCCGGTTTATGGCGCCGCCTATAGCAATCTTGCTTTAGCCTATATGAAAATTAAAAACCTCGACAGCGCCAATGTTTATCTTGGAATTGCCGAAGGAATGAATCCTTATAATCATAGGATTTTAGCTAACCGGGGGATGTATCTTGTCTATAAGGGAAATTATAATAAAGCCGAAGAGTATTTTGAAAGAGCTTTGGAAAGAGATTCATCAATATCTACGGCTTTAATTGGTTTGTTGTATGTTTATAGGATGAGAAATGATCGGGATAAATACTTAGATTATTTATCAAGGGTGGTTTGGTATAATGAAACACCGGTGGTATTTTCCAAAGAATTGGGAGAATATTATTTGAACCTTGGCAATTACAACGATGCCGCTCTGGTTTTTAAGGATGCTATAAAAAATAAAGGACTGGACAGCCTGTATGTTGACAGTCTCAAAGGAAAATATATGCAGTTAAAAATAGAGTAGAAAATGTGCGACTATAAAAAAATTGTATTATTATCCGATGGAACCGGCCAGACAGCTAAAAGGCTTATGGATGCCGTACTGGCGCAGTATGATCATGAGGATGTGGAGTACTCGCTTGAGGATACTTTTCAAAACGTCCGCGATAAAATAAGCTTTGATAATATTCTTGATAATATCAATGATGATTATCTGGTTATTTTTTCTATCATTTCTGAGAACCTGTCGAAATACATTCACAATAAGTTGCATGACCGAAATATTCTGCACCTCAATGTATTGCAGCCGATGATTACAACCATGTCAAAATTCCTCGGGGTTCATCCGGAGTATCAGCCGGGGAAGCTGCATATTATCGACGACCGTTATTACAAAAAAGTCGATGCTATCGGCTATACGGTTGAGCATGATGATGGCCGGGGAGCTTATATTCAAGAAGCAGACATTGTATTAATTGGACCGTCGCGAACATGTAAAACTCCCATAAGCATGTTTTTGGCCTGCAATCACGGAATGAAAGTAGCTAACATCCCGATCATCAATGATTCTTCCTTTGAAAAATATCTCTTCTCCAGATTAAAACCACTCGATCAGAAACGTATTTTTTGTTTAACAATGCAATCGGAGGTTCTGGCGAAAGTAAGAGAGGAACGCTCGTTTCATCTGGCTCATACAGGGACGGGGCATTCGGAACTGGATAAATATATTGATATCCATGAAATAAGTCTGGAGCTGCAATTTTGCCGCAGTCTCTATTCAAAAGGCAGCTGGCAGGTTGTCGATGTAACCCGTCGGGCTATCGAGGAGATATCAAGAGAAATATTGGAACATCTGGGAATATTAGATTAGGAAAATTTAAAGAAGATTGAATGCTTCGGGCAAATAATCGACCAGATCCCCGGCAATAAGAGATGTTTCACCAAGATCATCGCTGGCAATATTACCGGCTAATCCATGAATATAAACCCCGCAGACAGCAGCATTGACAGCCTCCATCTTCTGCGCCAGCAATGATCCGATAATTCCAGTCAAAACATCACCGCATCCGCCGGTTGCCATGCCGTTGTTGCCGGTTGGATTGAGATAGCTATTTCCATTGGAATCGGCAATAATAGATGGACTTCCCTTTAACACTAATACAACTTTATATTGTTGTGCAAATTCAGTTGCAGCTTTAATACGCTCATGTATATCAGAAGAAACAGGTTTACCGGTTAAGCGGTTGAATTCTCCGGGATGAGGCGTCAGCACCGAAGGAACTTTTATTTCGTTAAGGATATCGGTGTGACCCTGGAGAGCATTTAATCCATCGGCATCAATAACAGCCGGGATATCAAGTCGGGGAATTAATCTACGCACTAATTCTGCTGTTTCGCGATGTGTCCCCAATCCGGGGCCGATCGCTATGGCATTATGGTTTTTGGTAAATTTTAAAATTTCTCCTAATCCTCTTGTCGCCAGCGCTCCTTTTTTGGCAACATCAGGCAAGGGCCATAAAGTGGCTTCCATAGCCAGTTGTGCAATTGTTGGCAGGACTGATCCTGGACAGCCTATTTTTGCTAATCCGCAACCGGAACGCAAAGCTGATTTTGCTGCCAAGGCTGCCGCACCTGTCATACCCAGTGATCCCGCTACTAAGAATAATTTTCCAAAATCCCCTTTGTGTCCATCAGGTTTGCGGAAGGGAAGAAGAGAGGATACTTTACCGGATGTTATTAACTCAGATTTATAATCGAATTTGTTTATTACTTCATCGGGTATTCCAATGGGTATTGTTGTAATTTGCCCTGACAACTCACGCCCCGGAGAGATGTACAAACCGAACTTTGGTAAGGCTAAAGGAAAAGTATAATCAGCTCTAACCACCGAACCTTCATGCTGGCCGGTATCAGCATTCAAGCCGGAGGGGATATCAACCGCAGCCACAGTTAGTTTCTGCTTATTGATATATTCAATCAGTTCGCCGGATAATCCTCTTGGTGCCCCAGCAAATCCGGTTCCGAAGATAGCATCAATTATCAGATCACAACTAAGATGATCGGGCAGATCAGCCATTACTTTTATTTCATGTATAGCAATTCCCTGATTCAAGGCGCGGTTATAATTTAATCCGGCATCGGGGGTAAACTTGTCAACCGGCCCCATGAAATAAATCGTGATATTATATTTATTTTCGTGAAGATACCTTCCGACCACAAATCCATCCCCGCCGTTGTTACCTTTGCCGCAAATAATTACTACTCTGGCATTCTTAGTCTGATTGAGGATTTTATATGATATATTTTGGGCAATTCCCCGGCCGGCATTTTCCATTAATTCCGGACCGGAGATACCATAGTTATTTATGGTCTCACTATCAATTCGGCGCATCTGATCAGAAGTGACAAGCTTCATAATCTTTTACTTTTTGGATTGCTTCATTTTAGGTTTACTATTGTTGCTGCATAAGCCACTGTTTGACTGGCCGTTTTTATCCAGAGCAAATGACAAGGCCGGCAGCACCTTTGAGAAAAATTTCAACTTTATCCCTTTTTTAATTTCAGCCGGAAGGTCCAGCGAATCTTTTCTGTTTTCTTCAGGTAGAATAACCGTTTTTATTCCGGCTCGGTAGGCGGCTAAAAGTTTTTCTTTTAATCCGCCGATCGGCATTAATTTTCCTCTGAGAGTAATTTCTCCGGTCATAGACAAACAGGGCTTAACCGTATGTCCGGTTAAAAGCGAGGTAAGAGCAACAACCATAGTTATCCCAGCCGAAGGACCGTCTTTGGGGGTGGCGCCGGCGGGGACATGGATATGTATTTCATTCTCTTCATAGATAGAGGGGTTGATATTAAATTCGGATGAATTGGAACGGATAAAAGATAAAGCCGCCTGAGCGGATTCTTTCATCACATCTCCCAATTGGCCGGTGAGAGTCAGCTGTTTTTTACCGGGCATTTTAGTGGCTTCGATAAAAAGAATTTCTCCGCCAACTGATGTATAAGCCAAACCCGGCACGACTCCAACCAGCCCCTTATGGCTGAGAGCCTCACGGGTGAATTTGGCCGGACCTAAAAGCTTATGAATATCTTTTCCGGTCACATCAATTTTCTTTTTGCTTCCGCTGGCTACTTTGCGGGCCGCCTTTCTGGCGACTGAGGCGATTTCCCGCTCAAGATTGCGAAGTCCTGATTCACGGGTATAGCCCTCAATAATTGCTTTGATAGCCGTGTCATGCAATGATAAATTTTTTACGGTCAGACCATGATTATCAAGCTGCTTGGGAATCAAATGCCGTTTGGCAATTTCCAGCTTTTCAAGATCAGTATACCCGGGCAGGCGGATTGTCTCCATCCTGTCCCGAAGAACGGGAGGGATAGGCTCCAGCCAGTTAGCAGTGGTAATAAACATCACTTTAGAAAGATCAAAAGGGATCTCCAGATAATGATCGGAGAATGAATCGTTCTGTTCCGGATCAAGAACTTCCAGCAAGGCCGATGAAGGATCACCTCGGAAATCTGAACCGAGTTTGTCAATTTCATCGAGCATAATAATCGGGTTATTGGAACCGCAGCGCTTGATCGATTGAATGATTCTCCCCGGCATGGCTCCGATATATGTCCGGCGATGCCCTCTGATTTCGGCTTCATCCCGCATCCCACCCAGAGAGACACGGACAAATTCACGCCCCATAGCTCTGGCGATTGATTTGCCCAGCGAAGTCTTGCCAACTCCGGGAGGTCCAACAAAACAGATAATGGGACCCTTGATGTCTGCCTTTAATTTTCTTACTGCGAGATGCTCCAGTATGCGGTCTTTAACTGTTTCAAGATCGAAATGATCCTCGTCGAGAACTTTTTTAGCTCGTTTTAAATCAAGCTTATCTACAGTCGACTTATTCCAGGGGAGAGTAACCATAATATCGAGATAAGTGCGCGAGACAGTATATTCCGCCGAAGAGGGATTCATGTGCGAGATGCGATCCAGCTCCTTGCGAGCCGCCTGCTCGGCATACTCCGGCATGTGTGCTTCGGTAATTTGTTTCTCAAATTCTTCAATATCAGAGGTGTCGTCAGTGTCGCCCAGTTCTTTTTTAATCTGTTTGAGCTGTTCTCTGAGAATGTAGTCACGCTGCGACTTGCCCAGTTCGTTGGCGGCACGAGCCTGTATTTTATGCGATAATTCGAGAACCTCGATTTCCTTGTTGATCGATGTATATAATTTTGTCAAACGGTCAAAAACATCAGGTTCGGCCAGAAGAGCCTGTTTTTGAGCCATTGAAATATTCAGATTCGAGGCTACGAAATCTGCTAATTTTGACGGCGTATCCTGATTGATTACCGAGATGTGAAATTCTTCGGTAAGGTACGGGGCTAATTCGGAAAGTTTTTTAACCTTCTCCAGAATGTTGCGCTGCAGCGCTTCCATCTTTACCGTCTTCTGGCTGATTTCCGGAATCTCTTCCACATCCGCCATCATAAATCTCTCTGTGCTGGTGAATTTTTTGATTTTAATACGGGTAAGCCCCTGTATTAAAAAACGCACTGTCCCATCCGGAAAACGAAGCATTTTCAGGATACTACCAGAACAGCCAATGTCATAGAGATCTTCCGGTTTTGGGTTTTTCTGTTCAGGATTTTTTTGTAAAAAGAGTCCTATCCGTGAACCGCGCATCAAAGCATCGTCAACCAGTCGAGCCTGTTCCGAATCCTGGATCATCAAAGGCACAACCAGATAAGGGAATACCAGCGTCTCTTTTAACGGAAGAATGGGGAGTACGGATGTATCGGCAGCTTCTTTTTTCTTTTCATCTATTGTTTTGACCACAATATCCTCTTTATTAATTTAAATACAAAAATAACAGCTATAACCTAATATCGGCAATTTTGTCCGACTAATCAATAACAGTTATTAGGTAGAATTGGTTCGTCCACATTATTAAAAAATATGGCTAAGAGAATGCGTTCCTTAAATATTAAATCTGAACAGAATAATATCCCCATCCTGTACGATATAATCTTTCCCCTCAAGGCGCGTCTTTCCAGCCGCTTTTAGTGCCGCCGAGGTTTTGTACTCAATATAATCCTCATACGAAGTCACCTCTGCCCGGATAAAACCTTTTTCAATATCACTGTGAATCACTCCCGCCGCTTTGGGGGCGAGGGTTCCTCTTCTGATTGTCCAGGCCTGGGTGGAGGGTTTGCCGGATGTTATAAACGAAATCAAGCCCATCAGGGAATAGGCTTTTTGTATGACCTGCTCGACTGCGGGAGATTTAATGCCCAGATCATTCATAAATTCTTTATACTCTTCTTCATCAAGCGTGACCAGTTCCGCTTCAATTTTTCCGCAGATTACCGCCAGATCCCTTTTTCCATCGGCTGCTAAATGGGCATATTTTTCATAAATGCTGCCTGCATCACCAATTTTATCCTCGGAGATATTCAGAACTATCAAAAGGGGTTTCTGGGAGAGGAAGGTGTAACCGCGAAGCATTTTTTCCTGATCAGGGGTGAATTCTTTTTCAATAAGGGGCTTTTCATTCTCCAGCCACACCTGGCATTG
>CAYPUP010000082.1:0-8234 GCA_964413795.1 uncultured Ignavibacteriales bacterium | reverse complement strand
ATTAATTTCAAGCCGGTTAGGGGCACGGCATGCCGTACCCCTACAATGTATCAATGTCACTATAAACTCATTGATTTAATTTAAAAAATCCATATATTGCAAATGAAGGCAAGTGGTTCTATTTGGCTATTATTTACTTACATGGTCTTGCCTGATCGGATGTCTGCAATAATGAAAAAAACCTCTTTAAAATGTAATAATTGCGTTTAAGGGGTAAGTTGCGTTTGACGATTATTTAGATAAAGGAAACGTCCAACTCAAAAAGATGATTTAAATAATTGATATATTGGGAGTAAAAAATGCATTCAAATCGGAGTAAAAGGATTGTATCCCTGTTATTTATCACGTCTCTTTTATGTTTTGTATTCATAAGTGGAGTCAAAGCAGAGAAAGCCACTGTTGAAGAGATGAATCAGGTCTGCCAGAACTGGTTGAGCCAGAGAGTATTTCAGAGTGGCAGTTGGGCGAGTAGTGATAATCCCAAAATACTAAGCGTTAATGAGATTTCTGACGGAAAGCAGGTAATTGGTTTATGTTATAATATAGAACCTCAGGGCTATGTAATTGTACCAGCCCTTAAAGAACTCCCCCCGATTAAAGTCTTCTCCGAAGATTGCAATATAGACATTAATAAAACCGAGGGAATGGCTCAGTTGGTTAAAGATATCTTAAACCAGAGAACCGAAGCCTTTATCAACAATTATGGCAGTATGGAATATGTTGAACCTGTTGAAGTGGGGAGTCTGTTTGGTGGTGGAGATAAGGCTCAATGGGACAAATATTCTATGAAGACCGAAGAATTTAATTCCTCGTTTACTAAATCTGCAATGCTTCAGAGCGGACCTCTTCTGACAGTTTCCTGGCATCAGGGAACACCGTATAATAATTTATGTCCAATGGGTTATGACGGCTATAGAACTGTTGTCGGATGTGTTGCCACTGCGGCCGCTCAGATTATGAAGTACCATCAATGGCCCCCTTTTGGATACAGTGATCATACTTATACCTGGAGTGGAGACAATTCCTGTGAGGGTGGAAGCACTCCCGCCGCTGTTTTATCGGCTGAGTTTTGGGATGATTATGATTGGGATAATATGCCTGACAGATGCACCACTGACAGCTCCGCAATCCAACAAGCATGCGTAGCTGAGTTGAGTTATGAAACAGGAGTTGCCTTTGAAATGGATTATGGGGCATGTGGATCCGGTATTTATATCTCGGCGATACCCTTTGTAATGAATCAGTGGGAAAAATATTTCAGATACCTCGACCAGATGGAACAGCGTCAGCGCGGGACATATAACTCAACCACTTGGTTTAATCTGATTCAGGAGCAAATTGATATCAATCAACCGATGGAATATTTTATGACAAGCCATGCTGTTGTCTGCGATGGCTGGCGAATTGAAGGAGGATATAATCAATACCATCTGAATTATGGCTGGGATGAAGGCCATACTGCCTGGTATACCGTTGATAATTATTACTGCCCGGATGAGGATGGGTGCAGCCAGGATCATGAGTCAGTCATCAAAAATATTCTGCCTAATCGGGGTATTATGTTTGAAGCTGATACAACCTTCGGATGGGCTCCATTTGATGTCAATTTTACCGGGTCGTCTACTCATTCAGTCTCTGCCTGGGATTGGGATTTTGGCGACAATCAATCTGGAAACGGTGAGACACCGCTGCATACTTATACTGAAAACGGAATATTTGATATCGGTTTAGTAATTGATACTGGCGGAGATACTCTTTCGATCAACAGGCGTGAATATATTATTGTTCTGGCTGACACGCTGGAAGGTCCGGATCAAAATAGCACGCCCGGATCAATACTGGAAATTGCGGTTTTAGGAAGAAACACCTGTCCTCTACAAACAATATATATTCCGCTGGAAATTGACGGAACTATGGACATGGATTATGATTCATTTTCAACTGAGGGCTGCCGAACAGAATACTTTGAATCAGTAACAAGAATCTATAGTGATTCGTGGCTCAGAAGGTGGGAGTTTAAATTAGTCTCATCAGCAACAGGCACATCACCGGATCTCGAACCCGGTTATGGTGAAATTATTAAATTCTATTTTTCTATTCCGTATGGGGCCACTTCTTCCCAGAAAGATACAGTCAAATTTAATGGATTTACAACCCACCTTCCGAAATTTATAAGCGACTATGCCACTTATGCTCCAATGATAGAAAATAGTGAAGTATCTATTGGTATCCCCAGCTGTTGTGCCCTACGTGGTGATGTTGGCGTCCCAAAAGACATGGCTGTGTTGGTAAATGATATTGTTTTTCTGGTTAATTATATTTTCAAATCAGGACCGGCACCTGCCTGTCTTGATGAAGGGGATTGCGCCTCACCTCCTGATGGAGTAATTCTTGTGAATGATATCGTATATTTGGTTAATTATATCTTTAAAAGTGGTCCAGCCCCATCACCATGCTAAGTTTGAATATTAAAGTCATTTATGAAGACCCTTCAATGCCGAAGGGTCTTTTTTTTAGGGAACTCCTGTTTGATTTATGAGATTGTCTTTTAGCATTTAATATCAGAAATTGTGTCTCTATGTTAATAAGAATTCTAATGCTAATTGCGGTCTGTTCCTGGGGTTGGTCCTTTGTCGCAACCAAAATCGGGCTGGAATATTTAACCCCCGTAGAATTGATCGGCCTGCGTTTCGTAACAGCCTTACCCGTTCTCATTATTATCATGCTTTCCAAAAAAATGTCTTTTAAAGTTGAACGAAAAGATTTAATGCCGATCATAATTGCAGCGCTGGTAGTATCACTCCATTTCTTTATCCAGGTTACCGGAATAAAATATACTTCTGCTACAAATTCCGGTTGGATTATAGCTGTTTCTCCATTATCCTTACTACTCCTTGCGGTTGTTTTTCTCAAGGAAAAGTTGACTTATAAAGTCCTGATTGGGGTAGGCATTGCAACGGCTGGCATTTTATGTCTGGTCTCAAAAGGACATTTATTTAGTTTTGACTGGATCAGAAGTACCGGTGATTGGCTGGTTCTGGCATCGGCTTTTACCTGGTCGGTTTATACCATCCTGATTAGAAACAGCTCCAGAAAGTACAATTCCCTTTTGATAACTTTCTGGGTAATTGCTCTGACTTCGATTATAATGATAGGCTGGATGAGCCTGATTTCGGATATGAGTAAATTCCTTTATCTCCCTTTGGAGCCGATAATTGCCGTCCTCTTTTTAGGTATTGTCTGTTTAGGACTCTCATTCTGGATCTGGCAGGAGGGGGTCTCGCAAATGGGGGCGGGGAAAGCCGGCATTTACCTTTATTTTATACCACTTTTCACAACAATATTAGCTGTTCCCTATTTAGATGAGAAGCTAAGTTTGTTTACTGTTTTAGGGGGGGGATTGGTGCTAATCGGAGTATATATTGCTGAAAGGAAACAGATTAAGCCAGCATAATCAATTCATATAGTTGTGTTAAATCATGCCTCGGCTATTTTTGATATAAGAAGGTTTTTCAACACTTCCATATAGCAAGAATCAATTTTTTATATGTCATTGACTAAATCTCTCTAATACCTCTACATAATTTTATCCCTTTTTGTGTAGTATGAATGACTGGACTCTTTCAAAAAGATGGTTTCTTAAGTCTGCTTTGTCATATTTAGGTACGCCATATATCTGGGGTGGGGATGATCCTTCAGGTTTTGACTGCTCTGGATTTGTGGTAGAATGCCTGAAAACAGCCGGTTTTTTGTCAGAAAATGAAGATTATACCGCCGATGGGTTACTCCATAAATATAAAGATTACCTAATAAAATCACCAATAAAAAGGGGCGTTGATTTTTAGGCTAAATGATAAGGATCATGCTGAGCATGTTGCAATCTGTCTGGATCATAAGTTTAAAATAGAGGCTAATGGCGGCAATAGCCAGACAACCACACTTTTCTCGTCATGGCATGACAATGCTTTTGTTAAAATCCGCCCTTTATATTTCAACAATAAGAGCCACAGGGTTGTTTATCTTTTTGGTGATTATTAAAGTAAATTGTATCCCATCCATCGGGTGGGTTCTTATCAAACCCACCTGTTAGGTGGGGTACTGTTGGTTGTCCTGTCTCCAGACAGGCATGGGAGCTTGTCCCTACAACATTAACATTCATAATCTATATATTCGCATAGAGGGCGGCCTTGTGTCGTCCGAGACGGCGGAGATAAGCCCCGCCTCTATGCGGATTGAGTTTGTGCATGGAAGACATCCCTATCTGCTGAATTAAAAGTTTTATTTTACTTTTAAAAAATATATGGGTATAAAGATAAAACTCTGTAATTGTAATGTTTTATATATTTTTTATTGACCGTAATATAGAGATAGTATAAATTGACACAAATAGAATGAATAAACAATTTTCCATTAGGGAGGATCTTTAGAATGAGAAAAACAGGATTTCTTTTAATTATCAGTCTTTTAGCCATTGCTCTTATCGGTATGTCATGTGGTAAAAAGCAGGAACCAAATGGTGAAGAAAAACCGGTTTTAACTGAACCAGTCATTAAAGAAGAAGTTACCGAACCTGAAACTCCGCCGCCACCGCCGTCGACTCTTAAAGAATCACAATTTCAGAGTGTTTATTTCGACTTTGACAAATACAGCCTTCGCGGCGATGCCAAAACGGCATTGGATAATAATTATAGCCTGTTGAATGAATATGCGACAGCGGTGATTAAAATCGAAGGCCATTGCGATGAACGCGGAACAGTTGAATATAACCTTTCCTTAGGCGAAAAAAGAGCCAAAGCAACTATGGATTATCTGATTGGTTTGGGTATAGACCCGGGACGGATTTCCATTATCAGCTTCGGCAAGGAACGTCCGGCAGATCAGGGACATACCGAAGCGGCCTGGAGTAAAAATCGCCGTTGTGAATTCCGTGTAATTACTCAGTAAGGATTGGTCAGTTAAAATGACGACCTATAAAAAATATATCAAAACCGCTATTACACTAATAGCGGTTTTGTATCTCGGTATTATTTTCAGCGGCTGTTGTACTTCCAGAAATATGGAAGAACTCGGACTTGAGATAAAAAAAGTACAGGTTCAGAATGATCAGTTAGTATCCAAACTTAATATGGTGGATACCCTGGCAGTATCTAATTTAGAAAACAATCGTAAAACCAGAGCGGATATGTCGGTTACGATCGAACAGCTTCAGGACCAGATTAACAATCTTCAGGAAAGCTACGCCGATCTTATCCAGAAAGTGGATGCTATCTATCGGGCAGTAACCGAGCGCAAAGTATTATATGGCTCGCCGGGAACACAACAGAACCCGAATACACCGTCGGGGCAGACCCCTGTTGATGCGGCTTCCACATCTGATGCTGATTGTGCCGCTATTTATGATGATGCTTTTATCCTTGTTCGCCAAGGGGAGTATGAAAAGGCTATTAGCTCTTTTAAATCCTTTCTCGTTGACTGTGAAAAGCATGAACTGGTGGAAAATGCTCATTACTGGATAGGGCAGTCATATTATTCGATGGAAAAATATACCGAAGCTATTGAGGAATTTAATTTTCTCCTTGAAAACTATAAAGGTTCGGTTAATACCAGCCGGGCCATGTTTAAACTGGGACGCTCCCAGCAGGAGTTAGGCAAAAAAGCGGAAGCCAAAAAGATTTACCAGCAGCTTATTGATGAGTATCCGGGTACGTTTGATGCCGAACAGGCGAAGGAGCTTCTGAAAGATTTGAAATAAAATGTCTCTTGATTCCATTACGCTTAAGATTTCAACCCCGACCGAGCAATTAGCTCCCGGTCGGGGTTTTTATCAATTAGAGGAGGATATATTATATGTTCAGATCGGAACCTTTTCAAGTGAGCGAAAATTTTATTCCTTCATAGAATCTGAAAGCCTTAGGATGGATATTGATAAAAGCGGGCATCTGATATTTCTGGAATACAAAATCCCCCGTCGCCAATGGAAGGTTGATGAAAATTTTATTCTTCCAACAGATTTACAGCCAGCCGATCTAAGATGGACCGATTTTCGCGAACGGGTCAATGACCCCTTTGTTAAAACTAATAAAAATAAAACCGGCATTTGCCTGCGGTTCGGCAAATACAGTCCTGAGTTTTCGTTTTATTTGGCGGATTCTGTATTTTTACAAACCGACAAGAGCAACCATCTCGCGGCTATATGGGTTGATGATATTACCGATGATATAGCCGGAAGAGAGATCGCCGCTTTTCGTAAGAAAGTGCGTGGAAGAAATTCATTTTTCCAAAAACCGGCTCACTTAAAGTGACACTATACTGGTTGACATCAAAATATTACTCCTCTTAATTACCATATGGCCAAGCCTGAAAAAAAAATAATCGAGGAACTGGAAAAGCTTCGCAAAGAGATAGAAAAACATAATCGCTTGTATTATATCGACGATGCCCCTTCGATATCCGATACTGATTATGATAAATTGTTCGACCGCTTGCTTGAGATAGAAAAACAATATCCAGAACTAATATCCCCCGATTCTCCATCGCAAAGAGTAGGGGCTGCCCCATCTAAAAAATTTGAACCAGCGTCACACCGAATATCCATGCTCTCCCTTCAGAAAGTAACTACCTATGAAGAATTTCTTGCCTTCGACAAACGGGTGCGGGATGGCCTGGAATCAAGCGAGGATGATGTCACTTATGTGGTCGAACCGAAACTTGATGGATTGGCCGTCGAATTGATTTATCGGGATGGAATTTTTGTCGAAGGTTCCACCAGAGGAGACGGTACCGTTGGAGAAAACATAACACCTAATCTAAGAACAATCCGCAATATTCCTTTAAGATTATCAAGCGGCGCATCAAAAAAATTTCCTCTTCTCGAAGTAAGGGGAGAGGTAATAATGAAACGTTCAGCATTTGATCGCTTAAATGAAAATCAAATTGAGCAAAATCTCCAGCCGTTTGCCAATCCCCGCAATGGAGCGGCCGGATCATTAAGACAGCTTAATCCCAAAATCACCGCCAGTCGGCCCTTGATTTTTTATGCCTATGGTATTTCTGAAAGTGGTTTTGCCACTCTTAAAAATCAATATGATACTATCAATTTTCTTATTGAAGAGGGATTTCTGATAAATGAAATGATTAAGAAGGTCTTTGGATCTTCTGAAGTAGAAAAAGCCTTTCTAAAACTTGATAAAGAGCGTTTTGAACTTGATTATGACATTGACGGAATGGTTATCAAAGTAAATGATTTCAATCAACAGATAGAACTGGGACAAATCTCGCGTGCTCCGAGGTGGGCGGTAGCTTGGAAATTCAAAGCTGAGCAAGCTGAGACAACTCTGGAAGATATAGAATTCTCAGTCGGAAGAACCGGTGTTATCACTCCTGTTGCCAAATTAAAACCGGTCTTTGTAGGAGGAGTGACTGTTTCCAATGCCACTCTTCACAACGAAGATGAATTAGCGAAGCTAAATTTATTTATCGGAGATACTGTTGTTGTTCAGAGAGCAGGGGATGTCATACCAGATGTTGTCTCGGTTGTACTTGAAAAAAGACCGCCGAAGGCAAACACAAAGAAATTTCCGAAAGCATGTCCCTCGTGTGGTATGCCTATAATCCGCCCCGAAGGGGAAGCAGCCTATCGCTGCCAGAACCTGGCTTGTCCGGCTCAGCTCGAAGGGCGTCTTTTTCATTTTGCTTCCAAAGGGGGTTTTGATATTGAGGGTCTCGGAGATAAATTAGCTCGTCAATTAATTACCAGCGGTTTGGTTAAAGATCCGGCTGATCTTTTTTATCTTACCAAGAAAGAGCTTCTCCCGCTGGATTTGATGGCTGACAAGCGAGCCCAGAATCTCATAGAGGCTATTAATAAAGCCAAACTGACAGAACTGCCGAAGGGAGTTTTTGCTCTCGGTATTATAGGCGTTGGGGAAGCAGCGGGAAAACTTCTGGCAAATGTTTTTGGTTCGTTAAGCAAATTGGAAAATGCGACTGTAGAAGAACTGGAAAATATCGATGGTATCGGTCCCGTAATTGCCCAAAACATTTTTGATTTTTTCAGCAACGAAGGAAATATCAAAATGCTGGCCAAAATGAAAGCTGGGGGAGTTGTGTTCCCCGATTATAAGATTGAAAAATCATCGGGTAAACTAGCCGAAAAAACTTTCGTAATAACAGGTACTCTTTCACAATCGCGGGGGCATTTTAAAAAAGAGATCGAACAAAATGGGGGGAAAGTT
>CAYPUP010000081.1:0-8267 GCA_964413795.1 uncultured Ignavibacteriales bacterium | reverse complement strand
CCCTTTTGATAGACGGAAAACTGTGACCTTCCCGGCTCCATTTTCATATTCAAAGCCCGGTAATCGGCTTCCACTGAAAAACCAAAGGTTACATAAGGGCGGGCAATTTTATCACGCAGCAGCATCAATCGTTTGTCATCGGCAGATATCACAACTGAGCCATAAAATGGAACCCGGTTCATATATGTTAAAAACGTGCTTACTAAATCTTCAATGCCATCATAGCAGTCCAGATGATCTGCCTCCAAATTGGTAACTACCGCCATGGAGGGATACATTGCAAGGAACGAGCGGTCATATTCATCGGCTTCAGCAACGAGATACTCACCGCTTCCCAACGCGGCACCGGTTCCTAATTCAGCCACAACTCCCCCGACGATAATTGTAGGCTGGTATTTACCCATGCGAAGGACTTTGCCAATCATTGAAGTGGTGGTGGTTTTACCATGCGTACCTGAGACGCCGATCGAGAATTTAAGGCGCATAATTTCACCTAACATCTCGGCCCGTTTTATCACCGGTATGCCTCTCCGACGGGCTTCGACAACTTCCGGATTGCTTTCTCCGACTGCAGATGATATAACCACTACATCAACATCGCTTAAATTATCAGGACTATGATTATCAAAAACATCAACGCCGATTTTTTCAAGATAACTGGTTACATCGTTGGGGGTGTTATCGGAACCTTTTATATCGAAACCGAGATTAAACAGAATTTCCGCAATACCGGACATTCCAGCTCCGCCAATTCCGACAAAGTATAATTTTCTAATCTTACCGAACATCAGGCTTCCACATCCAAAATCGGAGGTTGTTGTTGTAATAACTTGCTCAACTTTTGTACTCAATTCTCACTCTTTCGTGTTTTATTGATAATTTCTATAATGTCTTCCGCGATGACATCCACCGCCGGTTTCTTGTTTTTAGTTTCTTCACGTAATTTATTTTTCATCGCTTCAAATCTATCAGACTCGATCAGGTTAACGGCTTCCTCGATCAGGTTGAATTTTTTGAGATTATTTTCTTCGATAATTTCAGCCAACCCCGTCGCGGCCATATCCTCGGCATTTTTCCTTTGATGATCGCCGGCTGCAAAGCGATACGGAATCAAAATCGAAGGAATATTGCATGTGATCAGTTCCGCCAAAGTCAAAGCTCCGGCTCTAGCAATCGCCAGATCAGCGGCCGCATAGACCTGCTCCATATTATTTGCAAAGGGGAAAAGAGCGCAGTCTGGTACCTTCCTGCCCGCCAGAGCGGTGACTTCCTTGTAATCTCTTTTCCCCGTTTGCCACAACAACTGATATTTATCAGACTCATTTATTTTTTCAAATCCGGCCAGTACCGCTTCGTTAATCGCACGCGCCCCCTGGCTCCCGCCAAGGATCAGGATTGTCTTTTTGGAATTGTTCAAGCCAAATTCTTTTAAGGCTTCTTCACGGTTGCCATTTGATATGGTACTTCTCACCGGATTGCCGGTAATTTTTATTTCTGTATTTGTCGTCAGAAATTCTTTCGCCTTACCAAAACCGAGATAAACACAAGCTGCTTTACCAGCTAATTGTCTCGTTGTAATACCGGGGAATGAATTCTGTTCCTGCAATACGGTGCTGATCTTTTTCCAATTGGCTATTTTTAAAACCGGCCATGATACATATCCACCCGTTCCCACCACAACATCAGGCTTAAAACGTCTTATCAGGAAAAATGATTTCAGTAAGGCTGTTACAATCACAAACGGGACCAGCAGATTTCTCCAGGTCAATGAACGAACTATCCCGCGCATATTTATCAGATGAAGCGGATAACCCAGCTTATCATTCATTCTGAATTCAATGCCCCGTTTAGTGCCGACAAAAAGTATATCTGATCCGCCAGTGTTTTTTAACAACTCTTCAATCCGATTAGCTATGGCAATGGCCGGGAACAAATGTCCTCCGGTTCCGCCGCCGGCAAAAATAATTTTAGCAGGGCGTATCTGAACCATCAGGCAACCCTCCGTGATAAATTCAAAAGAACACCAATAGCAACACTGGAGATCACAAGGGACGAACCCCCATAGGAAATAAACGGAAGGGCCAATCCGGTAACAGGAATAAGGCTTGTCACTACCCCGATATTGACAGCAATGTTAATGAAAAGAGAAATAACCATTCCCGATGCTAACAGATAACCAAATCTATCGGGCTGTGCCGAGGCAATTCTCATTCCTCTCATCAAAATATAGAAAAAGAGAGCCAGCAGAATTAACAAACCGATCATGCCTACCTCTTCACCAATAGCGGCAAAAATAAAATCGGTGTGCGGGTATGGAAGAAAAAACAGCTTCTGTCTTCCATCACCCAGCCCCACTCCAAAAAGCCCCCCTGATCCCAGAGTCAATGCCGCCTGAGTACTTTGATAGCTTCCTTTCAGAGGATCAAATACGGCTGCTATATAATCGAGAATACGCGCCTTTTTATAACCGATGACAAAAACCAGGAATGCCGCTGCCGCAATCGATGGAGCAGCTACAACAAGAAGATGCTTAATTTTTGCCCCGGCTAAGAAAAAGAGGCCGACTGCTGTTGCGAAGATAACAATTGTTGTTCCCAGATCCGGTTCGAGAACAATCAGCAAAAGCCCGATCCCAATAATTGGGGCATAGCGGAATAAAATTTCTTTATAGTTGGCAACGTTTCGTTCCCGGTTGGACAATGAAAAGGAGAGATAGTATATCAAAACAATTTTAAATAACTCAGAGGGTTGAATTGTAATCGATCCCAGGAACAGCCAGCGGTGCGATCCATTGCGAGCCGGCATTATGAACACAATCGCCAGCAAACCCATAGTCAGCAGCAATGCCGGAGCAGAGAAAACCGCAAAACGAGCAAGGTCAATTTTGCAAATAACAACAACCGCACACAACGAAAGAATAACCCAGATAAGCTGTTGTTTTAAAAAGAAGAAATGTGATCCAAAGCGGCTTTCAGCCAGCATTGAGGAGGTGGAATAGATTGTCACCAACCCGGCTATCAGGATTAGCAGGTAAGCCAAAAGCAGACGTTCATCCACTCTGATGCTATTAATTTTTCTGTTTGCTCGTTTTACCATTTTTTAAATTCGCAACGACTGTTTTAAAAACACGGCCGCGGTGTTCAAAGTTTTCAAACATATCAAAACTGGCACAAGCGGGCGATAACAAAACCGTCTCGCCCGGATAAGCCATATCAAAACAGATTTCAACTGCTTCTTCCATAGACTCGGCAAACTGCACCGGGAAATTTCTGCCCAGGGCATTCATCAATTTTTCCTTTGCTTCGCCTATGGCGATGATTCCTTTGATTTTATTTTTACCATACGGTATCAACGGTTCATATGGTGATCCCTTGTCCCGCCCGCCAGCTATCAGATATAGAGGTGTGTCTACCGACTGTAAGGCATAACAAACCGAATCGACATTGGTCGCCTTGGAATCATTAATAAAATTAATTCCCGCTACGCTATTAAGACGTTCAAGCCTATGCTCCACACCGGGAAAGGTATTCAATACCATTTTCAAAACATTTTTAGAAATCCCAAAAATATTTGCTGCAACAATAGCCGCAGCTGAGTTCTGTAAATTATGCGGTCCGGGGATTAGGATGTCATCGCACGAAATAACTTCTTCAGGCATACCATCGACAATAAGGCACAATTTACGGTCACGCATAAAAGCTGCAGATTCATTATTATCGTTTACTGAAAATGTTAAGACTTTTGCCGCGGTTTTGATTTCATCCGGATTTGTTCCCGGATCATCCTGATTTAAAATAAGGTAGTCCGATTCGGTTTGATTTTCCGTAATGCGATACTTGGCTTCTTTGTATGCCTCGAAAGTACCGTGACGATCCAGATGATCAGGAGATAGGTTGAGAATCATGGCAATATGCGGTTTGAAATCGGAAATCGTTTCCAACTGGAAATTGGAAACTTCAACTACAGCTATACCATCATAGGGAATCTCGGTGACAACTTCAGCAAAGGGGAGCCCTATATTGCCACAGACATAAGTATCAAAACCGGCCGCTTTAAAAATTTCACCTATCAGGGTTGTAGTTGTGGTTTTGCCGTTAGACCCAGTGATAGCCACTATCCGCCCTTTGCAGACCCAGGAAGCAAATTCTATCTCCGAGAAAACCGGTAAACCGGTTTTATGGATTTTCTGTACTATTTCACTTTGCATGGGGATACCGGGAGAAATAATAATATAATCGCACTCCAATAGCTTATCAGTATGGCCATCGGTTTCAAATGGAATGCTGGCCTTGCATAGTTGTTCTGTCTGGCTTTTAAGCCGTTCGGCTCTTCCGTTGTCAGACACAAAGGGCACCCCCCCCATTTTTTTAGCAAGCAATGCGGCTGCTAATCCTGAGCGGGCCATGCCCACAATACCAATCCGTCTCTCTTTTATCCGTTCTTGTGTTGTCATCGTACCTTTAATGTTGCCAGGGTTGCGAGGGCAAAAAGTGCTCCGATAATCCAGAACCTGACCACCACTTTTGATTCCGGCCAGCCTAATAATTCAAAGTGATGGTGTATCGGAGCCATTTTGAAAACTCTTTTACCCCCTCGATATCTATATGAAAGGACCTGGATAATTACTGAGAGGACTTCGATTACGAAGACCCCGCCAACAATCACCAGCAGTAATTCTTTTTTTAACATGATGGCAATGGCGCCTAAGGCTCCACCTAAGGCAAGTGATCCGGTATCACCCATAAAAACTTCAGCCGGATGACTGTTAAACCAGAGGAAACCCAAGGCCGAACCGATAGCCGCCCCGCAGAAAATACTTAGTTCACCCGTACCGGGGAGATATTCAATCTGGAGATAATTTGAAAAGTCAAGACGCCCGGTGACATAGGCAATTCCGCCGAAAGTAAGAAAACATAAGCCGCTTAATCCAATAGCCAGGCCATCAGCACCATCACTGAGATTGACAGCATTCGATGATCCGGTAATGACCAGAATTATAAATGGAATATACATCGGCCCGAGTACCAGAATATAATTTTTGAAAAATGGAATACCGGTGGTTCCGTCAAAGACATTCGATGGTGCAAAATATGTCAGAAAGATACCGAATATCAGCCCCATACTAATTTGCCCTATCAATTTTTTCCGGGCTACCATCCCCTTTGGCTCCCCCTTGATCGCTTTGAGATAATCATCAAGGTAACCGATCAAACCCATCCACATAGTAACCAGCAGAGCCATCAACACATAAAAATTACTCAGGTCAGCCCATAAAAGAGTCGGCACGACAATCCCGGCAATGATTATCAAACCACCCATCGTAGGTGTACCCTCTTTTTTGAGATGCGATTGGGGACCCTCGGCGCGGATCTTTTCTTTTATCTGCTTGTTTTTCAAAATGCGAATAAAAAACGGCCCTAAAATTAGACAGATAAAAATAGCTGTAGCCGTTGCACCAGCAGTTCTGAAAGTTATGTACCGGAACAAATTCAACCCTGATATTTTATCAGCCAGAGGATATAGAAGATGATAAAGCATTACATTTCTCCTCCGGGTTGAAAGACTTCAAGGATCCTTTCCAGACCAATACCTCGTGATCCCTTGAGATAAACAATTTGACCGTGCTTCAGAATTGATTTAATTTCCTTAGCGGCATTTACTGCAGTATCAAAATGAATAAATTTATCAAGCGGCAAACCTCTTTCAACTCCACCAACTCTATAATTAATTGAAAGCGTGCCGACTAAAATTGCTCTGTCGAAGTCAAATTGAGAAAGTAAACGCCCGATCTCTTTGTGATACCTGGTAGCTTCAGACCCAAGCTCAAGCATGTCACCTAAAATAATTACTCTTTGTTTATGGGTAGGAATAGAAAAGAATGCTTCCAGTCCTACTTTGACTGAGGCCGGATTGGCATTGTAGCAGTCGGAAATAAATGTTATTTCTCCGAGTTTAATTTTTTGACCCCGCATCGGGGCCGTATCAAATTCAATTGCTGCCGTATCGACATTCTCAAATCCATATCCTAAAGAACGGCAAACAGCATATCCGGCCAGAAGATTATAGACCTGATGTTTCCCTGGTAACTTTAATTTGAAATTATTATTTTCAATCACAACATGGGATGAACCATTTTCATCAATATCAAATTTGTCAGGATGGAAATCAGCTTCAGCATTAAATCCAAAAGTTACGACATGCGAACATGCTTTGTGTGCTTCATTAAATAATACTTTATCATCAGCATTGATAACTACCGGGATATTTTTCCCTGAGTGTTTGATAATTTCAAGTTTTGCCTGCGCGACTTCCTCTACCGAACTAAGATAAGCCAAATGCGACGGACCGATATTGGTAAGAACAGCAATGTCCGGCCTGACCATCTCAGCCAGTTTAGGCATTTCATGTTTAGTAGAAATTCCCATTTCAAAAACAGCAAGGTTGCATCCTGTGGGAATGCCAAACATTGCCAGAGGAACGCCAAAAAGATTATTAAGATTGCCCGGCGATTTGTAGACTCCTGTTTCAAGAGCATTTAGAAGAGAATAGAGAATTTCTTTGGTCGTCGTTTTTCCATTGGAACCGGTAATACCGATAAAACGGGCATCAATAGTATTGCGATATTCTTTAGCGAGAAGCATCATTGCTTTATGGCTGTCCATAACCGATACAACCGGAATATTTCCCGGCAACATATCAAGCGATGGATAATTGTATTCTACCAGAAGACCGCTGGCTCCGTTTTTCAAGGCTGATTTGATATACTTATGCCCATCGGTGCGCTCACCTTTGATAGCAACAAACAACTGATCTTTTCCAATTGTGCGGCTATCTATGCCAACACCGGTAAAGATTTTTGTTATAGCTTCGGTGTTATAAAGAGTACCGCCGGTAATGGCGGCCAACTTATCATAGCGCAAAGTAATCAACTCTCCTCAACTGCCTTTGCAGGTACAAAACCTCGTTCAACCAGTGCTTCCCGCGCCTGTGCTGAATCATTAAACGGAAAACGCTCTCCATTTATTTCCTGATAATTTTCTATCCCCTTGCCGGCTAATAACACCACATCACCGGAAGTTGCTTCATTGATGATATGTGCTATAGCTTCTCTCCGGTCCGGGATGATTTTATAATTCTTCTTCTTGAGACCCGGTTTGATATCTTTAATAATGTCATCAGGAGACTCGCTCCGAGGGTTATCCGAAGTAACCACGACATAGTCCGCATTCTTAGTTGCCACTTCACCCATTATGGGTCTTTTCCCTTTATCACGATCACCACCACAACCGAACAGTATCATCACTTTTCCTTTAGTCATCTCACGAGCCGACTGGCAAAGTCTTTCCAAGGCATCGGGGGTGTGGGCAAAATCGATATAAACTCCAAACGGCTGTCCAACATCGACTGGCATAAATCTTCCGGGAACCGGACGGGCGGTTTCCAAACCAGCGATCACATTATCAAAATCAATTCCATAAGCCAGCCCGGCAGTAGCTGCCGCTACAGCATTAATCAAATTGAATCGACCCGGCAGCGGAAGCATGACAGTCTGAGTTCCCATCGGCGTTACCAGATCAAAAACCGTACTGGTCGGTTTTATTTCATAGTTGGCACAATAGACATCGGCATTGCTGTCTTCCAGCGAATAGCTTAAATATGAAGATGAAAAATCTCCAAAGAATTTTCTGAATTCAGGAATATCAAGATTGATTACAGCATAGCTCATAGGTCCATTCATCTTTTTCAAAAGAAGGGCTTTAGTGTTGAGATAATCTTCCATCGTTTTATGGAAGTCAAGATGATCACGCGTTATATTAGTAAAGACAACGACTCTGAATTTAAGAAATTCAACCCGTTTAAGAGCAAGAGCATGGGAAGAGACTTCAATCACAGCGTTGGTACAGTAATTTTTTTTCATAAGGAAAAGAAGACGCTGGATATCGATTGCCTCAGGTGTGGTTCTTTCTGCGGTAAATGCCTCTTTACCAGTATCATAAATTGTCGAACAGAGCAAACCAGTCTTTTTATTCTGTTGTTCCAGAATATTTCTCAAAAGATGGCATACCGTTGTTTTGCCGTTGGTACCGGTTACCCCGCAAAGCTTCATTTTCTTTCCGGGATAACCATAAAATACAACCGCCATGTGTGCCATAGCCAAACGTATATCCGGAACTCGTATATATGTACCAACTCCTTCGCACTTTTCTTTTTCCCCAACAACCGCCACGGTTCCATTGGACACCGCCTGTTGGACAAACTGGTAACCA
>CAYPUP010000080.1:0-8292 GCA_964413795.1 uncultured Ignavibacteriales bacterium | reverse complement strand
ACGCGTTAACTTTGTAATCCCGCGTAGAGGGCGGCCTTGTGTCGCCCGAATAAAAACTGAGTAATACTATCATAAGATATATGACTTTTTCAACAAGCTCTTTGTAGTGCATTTACTGTTCAAATAAAACAGGATAGGTGTGTTTCGACATGCTTTTGATATTATTTAATTAACTCGATTCAACGCCTCGCGGTAAGAGTAACTATGTTACTTTGAATATTTTTTTACCACATTCTCAAAGCGGGGGTCGGTCATATATGAAAATTCTTCTTTGAGTTTTTTCAGGTCTTTATCATTCAACTTGCTTAACTCATCAGTAAATCGGCCGGAACGAATCCAATTAAACGATGATTGCATTCTTCTTCTTACGGATTTATCAATCAGCTTCGGACCGGTTTTAACCGAACCATAAGCCGCCGCCACAGATATGCGCTGAAGCATCCCTTCTATACCATGTTTTTTTATCATAGCAATAATCAAATCCAACTGATAAGCAACTTCAAGATAGGCATTTTCCGCCGAGAAGCCGTTTTCAACCAACACTTCGAAACCGTTTTTGACAAGCGAAGCCATCCCACCGCACAAAACCGCCTGCTCCCCAAAAAGATCCCCGACCGCTTCCATCTCAAAAGTGGTTCTGACCAGATTGTTTTTTTGAAATCCAATCGCATTGGCAATTTCGATAGCGGTTTTTTCTGCTTTTCCGGAATAATCATGGTCAACAGCATAAAAAGCGGACAAGTTTCGAGCTCCCAAATATTCCTCCCGTACTGCTGCTCCCGGAGCATGAGGAGCAACAAGGATGACATCAACATCTTCCGGAGGAACAACAAATCCAAAATGAACCGACATCCCCTGCAAAAAGAGGAGCAGACTGCCTTTATTTAAGTTTTTTCTAATTTCAACTTCAAAGACCTTGCTATGTAAGTGATCAGGAAAAGCAAAACAGACCATGCCTGTTTTTTTGACAGCATTACTGATTGTTGTAATCTTGGTAAAGCCATCCTTTTTGGCAATTGCGCGTGATTTTGACCCTGTTCGCAGACCAATTATAATGTCATACCCGGAATCTCTTAGATTTTGGGCAATGGCTCTGCCCTGTGCTCCGTAACCGATTATCGCTATTGATTTATTCATTTATTCTTTCCTTAAGTCATTACAAATATAGCTATTGAAACTGATAAAGCCAATTGACAAATACTAAAATCTTTATTCTTTTATAACATGGGAATTGATAAATCAATTATTAATCTTGTCCAGGCTGCCTTGGGCGAAGATATCGGTCCGGGGGATCTGACTTCGCGCGCCTGTCTTGAGCCCAATCCGGCTAAAGCTGTAATTATCGCTAAACAGGATGGCATTTTATCAGGATTAAAACCAGCCTTGCTGGTTTTTCATATTGTCGATTCAGCTAATACCATCAAACCACTTTTTAAGGATCGGGATAATTTTAAAAAGGGGGACAGGATTATAGAAATCGATGGTTTCAATCTGACGTTGATGGCTTCCGAACGGGTGGCTCTTAATTTTATGGCTCATCTTAGTGGTATTGCCACTCTAACCAATAAATTCGTTCAGAAAATCAAAGGAACTAATTGCCGCATATTGGATACCCGCAAAACTACCCCCGGTTGGCGAATGCTGGAAAAAGAGGCTGTGGTTCATGGGGGAGGAGAAAATCATCGGTACGGACTTTATGATATGATTCTGGTCAAGGACAATCATATCGCCTCAGCCGGTTCAATTACCAAGGCTCTCAATCAAATTCAGGAATATTTGCACGGTGATGAATATAGAGAATGCTTCAAACTCAACCCCGATCAAATTAAAATCGAAATCGAAATTTCAACCGAGGATCAATTAGTCGAAGTATTACAATGCAAAGCTGATCGTATAATGCTGGATAATCAGTCGATTGAATCACTTAACAGGCTGGTAACAAGAGCAAGAGAAATAAATCCTGAAATTGAACTTGAAGCTTCCGGTAATGTCTCGCTTGAGAATGTGGCTGAGATAGCCGCTACCGGAGTTGATTATATTTCCATCGGGGCGCTTACCCATTCGGCTCCGGTTGTTGATCTGAGCATGAAGATTATCGAGTAAGCCGATATGAATCCATCCAAAAATGAAGAGATCGCTGAAAAGGTGCTCGCATCCCTCAGAGATAAAATAAATCAAGTAGTACCAGTTGTCGAATTATTATCAACTTTAAATCTTGAAATGAAATTTCTTCAATCAGCCGTATCCCAATTACAAGAATGGGGCTATGGGATCACATTGACACCTAATGATATATGTTTAATTAGTATCCCTGATATATTATCTGATGTTGAAATAAAATATCACCTTCGAACAGGTTTTATAGGCTGCGAAGCGGTCTGTTATGGTTCGGTAAAATCAACCAACGATATCGCAAAGGAAAAGGCTGAGAATGGCGCAATTCACGGAACAGTAATTATTGCCGACCAGCAGACAAAAGGACGGGGACGATTTGGCCGAAGCTGGCAGTCACCTCCCGGATGCGGCGCATCGATTTCTATAATTCTCAGACCGGATTTTCCACCGGAGAAAGCACCCGGTATCTCATTGATAGTCGCTTTGGCATTATCTGAAACTCTATCTAAATACTGTCCCAGTCAGGTCAAAATAAAATGGCCCAACGATGTTTTGATATCAGGTAAAAAAGTTGCAGGGATACTAAATGAACTTTCGGCTGATAAAAACAAAATCGACTATCTGGTTATCGGGGTGGGGATAAATATCAATCAGACATCCGATGATTTTATTGGCGAAATAAAAGATATCGCTACTTCTGTACGAATGAATTGTAAAAAGAAAATAAATCGGGCTGAACTTGTTGGGGGGGTTTTAAATCAATTAGAGAAAGAGTATTTGGAATACTCTGAGAATTTTCTAAAAAATTCATTGAATCGCTTACGTAAATATTCATCACTTATTGGCCAGAGCTTGTCTGTTTTATCAGGTAATAAAAAAATTACCGGAAAGGTGGTGGATATAAATCCGGATGGGGCGTTAGTGGTTGATCAAAACGGGGAATTGATAGCTCTTAGCTGCGGTGAAGTAACAATCCTGAAAAATAAATTAATTTAAGCACTATTGCTATGTGGTCTTTTTACTGCTGCAACAATCAGAGGAATCAGAATAATTTGAACAGCTATTCCAGGAAGTCCTGTCCAGAGAGCCCCGCCGGCTGCGATAAATTGAGTCGCGGTATAAGGTAATTCCATAAACATGCCAAGCATAACCAACCCCAGAGCAAACATTAATCGTCCGATAATCATGGCGATAATCAAAGCGAGATAAATATTAAGCTTGAGCCTGTTATATGCCATTCCCGCCACAAACCCATACAGAGGCAACTCCATCGACATCAACGGGACAGCATAAGTCGGGGGCATTCCGGTAAGTAGATATGATAATGCCGGAGCTAATATGCCGACAACCAGCCCACACCAGGAGCCAGCTAAAAATCCGGCTAATAATACCGGAATATGCATGGGAAGAAACAATCTCCCACCAAACCCCATACTATGAAAACCGATCGGAAGCAAAACCGCCAAGGCAAGATAAAACGCACTATGTGTTATGAACCGGATTCTATTTGCAGGCATATAAAATTTATCCGGATTATTTAAGATTAGTAGCTGTAGCGAGATAGAGACCCGGGTGGTCCTCTATATGGATATCAATAAACTTGCTGTTGGCAAACATTTCTCTGAGCTTTTCAGATGCAGGAATTTCATCATTTTCTACAACTCCCCCAATTCTATGATGAATTTCTGAGAGTTCTTTGGATGAAGTAAGATGGATAATGTAAAATTTTGCTTTTGGTTTTAATACCCGATGAGTCTCAAAAAGGGCTTTTTTCTGATCAGAGAAATGAGGGAAAGCAGAAAAAGTTACGGCCATATCAAATGAAGAATCGGCAAATGGCAAAGAGACGGCATCGGCATCAACTACATTGACATTGGGGAAAGGGAAATTTCTATGCGCTTTTTGAGCCATTTTAAAGGAGAAATCAACCCCGGTAATTGATCCTTCCGGTCCGACTTTTCGACGCAGCATATCAAAGAGGATTCCCGTTCCACAACCAATATCAAGTATATCCATACCCTCGGATGTTCCAAGTCCATCAACAATATGTGAGAGGAATTCAAGATCCAGAGCGGTGAACATTAAATCCCATTCGGCCGCTAATTTATCGAAAAAAGCTTGATGTATATCGTAAGTCATGGCTCTAATTTATTGCATAGATAAATTAAGTCAAGTCTTTTCGGGCACAAAGAAGATCCTGCGATTATTATATATAATCATTATAAATAAATGTGATATGAAGATATGAATAACTCTTTATATCATGGAAAAATCGATTATATTAGGGGTTGATTTGAAACGAAAGAAAATATGGCAAACAATAACAAAAGAAATATCAACAATCAGAAGTACCTCCATGTAAAAGGGGCTCGGGAGCATAATTTAAAGAATATAGATGTCAAAATCCCCCGCAATACTCTGACGGTCATAACCGGCCTTTCCGGTTCCGGTAAAAGCTCGCTCGCCTTTGATACTATTTACGCCGAGGGACAGCGGCGGTACGTTGAATCATTGTCCTCTTATGCCCGCCAATTTTTGGGTTTGATGGAAAAACCAGATGTGGACTTTATCGATGGCTTATCACCGGCAATTTCAATCGAGCAAAAAGGGACAACTAAAAATCCCCGATCAACGGTGGGAACAGTTACAGAAATATATGATTACCTCCGTCTTTTATTTGCCCGGGTGGGCGTCCCCCATTGCGTTAAATGCGGACAGCCGATCACTCAGCAGACGGTCGAGCAGATTGTCGATTCGGTTCTCAGCTTTGAAGAAGAGACTCGCTTAATTGTGTTAGCTCCTCTGGTACGAGGTAAAAAGGGGGAGCATAAGGAAATAATTGAAGAGGCTTTTAGTGAAGGTTTTGTCCGACTTCGAATCGATGGTGAAATTGTTGAAATGGATGCTGAAATAAGTCTGGATAAAAATAAAAAACATACAATTGAGGCGGTCGTTGACCGGCTGGTGGTTAAGAGCAAATCCAAACAGCGTCTGGCAGATTCGGTGGAAACAGCCCTAAAAGCCGGCCAGGGGACAGTTCTCATTAATATAAAAAAACAGGATCTGATTTTTTCCGAGCAGTTTGCCTGTTTGAATTGCAATATAAGCTATGAAGAAATCAGCCCCAGACTTTTTTCATTTAATTCTCCCTTCGGCGCTTGTCAGACCTGCGATGGGCTGGGACAAAAAATGGAAGTTGATCCCGGTCTGGTTGTGCCAGACTGGACAAAATCGATAAGTGAAGGAGCTATTCGCCCCTGGGGTGGGGCTGATATGCCCAATTGGTACCGCTACATGCTGAGAGGGGTTGCCAATCACTATGATTTTAAATTTTCCACTCCTTTAAATAAATTATCTAAAAAGATTCAGGATGTATTGTTATTTGGCTCAAATGGCGAAGAGATTAAATTTGAATATGAGCATACTTCCGGTAAAGGGCACGGCTCCGGTACTTATAAATCCACTTTCGAAGGGGTCGTCCGCCATCTGGAACGGCGCTATAAACAAACCGATTCCAACGGGGTCAGACAATGGATTGAAGGCTACATGACTATCAGTCCCTGTCCTGCCTGCAAAGGAGCCCGACTTCGTCCGGAAGCATTATCAGTTATAATTGACCGAGAGACAATCGACAGCGTATCGGCGATGTCAATTAAACAATCGGATAAATTTTTCAAAAATATCAAACTAAGCAACCGTCAGGAATTGATCGCCCGTCAAATCCTAAAAGAGATACGGGAGAGGTTGAGCTTTTTGAGCGATGTCGGTCTTGATTATCTGACTTTGGATCGATCAGCCGCAACCCTTTCCGGTGGTGAAGCTCAGAGGATTCGATTGGCAACACAGATTGGCTCACGTCTGGTTGGTGTTTTATATATCCTGGATGAACCCTCGATTGGACTTCATCAGCGTGATAACCGCAAATTGCTGAAAACTCTTACAGAGCTGAGGGATATTGGCAATACGGTGATAGTGGTCGAACATGACCGGGAAACGATTGAATCGGCCGATTATATTTTCGATCTTGGCCCCGGAGCCGGGATTCATGGCGGGGAAGTTGTTGCTGAGGGAAAACTAAATGAGATCAAAAAAAACAAAAATTCCATAACGGGACAATACCTCTCCGACAAGCTAAGAATTGAAATTCCCAAAGAACGGCGCAATGGAACCGGTAAAAACGTCAAATTGACTGGTGCGACTGGAAATAATCTCAAAAACGTTGAAATTAAAATTCCCCTGGGGAAATTTACCGCTGTAACCGGAGTCTCGGGATCAGGGAAATCATCATTAATAAATGAGACCCTTTATCCAATTCTCTCCCGACATTTTTACAACAGCCGCAAATCTTCGCTCCCATATAAATCAATCGAAGGGCTTGAAAATGTTGATAAGGTAATTGATATCGATCAATCTCCGATTGGACGAACTCCTCGCTCTAATCCGGCTACTTATACCGGCGTCTTTACTCATGTCCGTGATCTTTTTGCGGGAATTCCTGAATCCAAAGCGAGGGGATACCAGCCCGGCAGATTTTCTTTTAATGTCAAAGGGGGGAGATGCGAAGCTTGCAGCGGCGATGGCATTATCAAAATTGAAATGCATTTTCTTCCCGATGTTTATGTCCCCTGTGAAATCTGCAAAGGGAAGCGATACAATCGGGAAACGCTGGAAATTTCATTTAAAGGAAAAAACATCGCCGATATTCTTGATTTGACTGTCGAAGAGGCTCTTAACTTTTTCGAAAATATTCCACGCATCAAAAAGAAATTACTTACATTATATAATGTCGGTCTGGGCTATATTCATCTCGGCCAGCAGGCAACAACTTTATCGGGAGGCGAAGCCCAAAGGGTAAAGCTCTCGGCAGAACTTTCCAAGATGGCCACCGGCCAGACTATTTACATTCTTGATGAACCGACAACCGGTTTGCACTTTGAAGATATTAAAATGCTTCTCAAAGTTCTCAATGAATTGGTTGATCGGGGAAATACGGTGGTTGTTATTGAACACAATCTGGATGTTATAAAAACAGCCGATTGGATTATTGATATTGGTCCCGAAGGGGGTGATGATGGCGGAAAAATACTTGCCACCGGGACTCCGGAAGATTTAGCAAAAGTTAAACAATCATACACTGGTCAGTTTTTGTTAAAGGTTCTTAATGGTTCATTGTTGTAAATCAAATAATAAAGCAGGCTATGCCTGTGCCTGAACTTCCTGAAGTCGAAACAGTTGTGCGCGGTCTACGCAGTACAATTCTGAATAAAACAATCGCCCGGGTAAAAACCAACGCCCCGCCCGCATCTATTGTCGTGAGCGATTCTTTTAAAAACAGAGGCATTGCCTCTATTTTAAAAGGGAAAAAGATTTTAGAAATCAATCGCCGGGGGAAAAATATTTTAATAAGTTTGAGTGATGAAATAACCCTATGGGCGCATCTCAAAATGACCGGTCATTTTTTTTATAAAGAGGCATCCGAGCCCATAGAGAAGCATGACTTGGTAATAATTGATTTCATAGATGATAAAAATAACACCCGCCCTTACCACTTGCGGTTTAATGATTATCGACGGTTTGGCAGGATTCGCCTTTATTACAATGATGAATTATGGGAACAGAAGGGTTTAAAAACATTGGGGGAAGAACCGCTCCTGATGAAAGCTGATGATTTTATATCTTTGTGTAAAAAGAATCGTCGTATGATAAAGCCGGCTTTGCTGGATCAATCTTTTATTGCCGGTATCGGAAACATTTATGCAGATGAAGCATTGTATGCTTCCGGTATTCACCCTCAAAGAATTACATCCACCTTATCAAAGAAAAAACTGACAGAACTTCATGGACATATTCAGCGTCTGCTTAAAAAAGCAATCAGCTTGATGGGAACATCGGTAGACACTTACTCCGGTGTCAATGGCAAGCCGGGAGGTTTTCAGAAATACCTGCTGGCTTATGGTCGGGAAGGTGAACCATGTTCTAAATGTGGAACTGAGATCAAGCGAGAAAAAATAGGTTCCCGTTCTGCACATTATTGTCCCCGCTGCCAAAAAATCTGAAAAATTATTTATAAATGTAAATGAATATTTATAGTGACTGGTCGCGACCGGTCACTACTCTATTAAGGGCGTGTTGAAAAAGTTCTGTATTTTATAAATGCACAGCTCAATCTTTTAATCG
>CAYPUP010000079.1:0-8376 GCA_964413795.1 uncultured Ignavibacteriales bacterium | reverse complement strand
TAACTTTGTAATCCCGCGTAGAGGGCGGCCTTGTGTCGCCCGATTAAAAGACTGAATTATTCATTTATAAAATACATGACTTTTTCAACACACCCACAACAGTAGGGAGCATCCCTGTGATGCCGCCAGATTTATAAGGCAAAAACCTGAGGCGGGATTGCAGGGATCCCACCCTACAATCATGCAGCCCGGCAATAACTAATTACTTTGTAGGTAAGGCGATCATCCTGTCCAATTCTGCTGGAATTTGTTTGGGTGAGAGTTTGGTTACGTTTATAATCGTACGATCAGCTTTTGTCGGTTTCTTTTCGACCACAAAATGATGATCAGCGAGACGGGCAATTTGATGCAGATGAGTGATAACAATTACCTGACAGGATTTTGAAAGCTTCTTAAGTTTATTCCCAACTTCAATGGCAGTCTTACCTCCTATGCCAGCATCGACCTCATCAAATACAAGCGCAGGGGGGCATAGTCCCTTTTTATTTTTTGTATTATTTTGGTTTAATTCTGAAGAGAGAATAGCCAATTGAACGCGGGAGAGTTCCCCACCTGATGCAGTTTTGACCAATGATTTTAATGGTTCCCCCGGGTTGGCAGAAAACAGGAATCTGGCCGATTCCAACCCATAAGGGAAAGGCTTAACTGCTTTGCCAATATTACCGGGTGTACCGTTGATAATAATACCGTTATCATCTTCTTCGTAAATAAGCTCACATTCAAACTTAGCACCATCAATGGCCAGATCATTTAATTCATTTATAACAAGCTTGTTTAATTTTTTTGCTTCCACATTTCGTTTCTTACTCAAATCCAATGCTATATTACTGTAAATCTGACGTGCTTTGTCCTCCTGAATACTAAGTGTATTTATTAGCTCGTCTGTGTCTGGCTGATTCTGCAACTGCTCTTTAATTCTAATTAATGAATCACACACTGTGTGTTCGGAGCCGCCGTATTTTTTTTTGAGTTTATAAATTTCATCAAGACGAAGGTTGACCTCTTCGAGCCTGATGGGATCATCCTGAACCGAGGAGCCGTATTGTTCAATTTCACGTCTCAGTTCTTCTAACTGAAATGATATTTCTGAGGCTGTCACCGACAACTTTTCCAGAGAAGCATCGACCAATGACATACTCTCAATCTCTTTCCGTACGGATGTAATCATATCCGTCAGATTTAGATTATCCCCGCCCATCATCTCATCAATTTTAGATGCCGAAGCCATCAGGGTTTGAGCTGAATCCAGAATTTTACGTTCGCTTAACAGTTCTTCTTCTTCGCCCACTCGAATCGATGCTTTTTCAATCTCTTCTTTTTGAAAGAGGAGGAGTTCGCGTTCTTTAATCAGGTAATCACGTTTGCGGACAACAGCCCGGAGTTCATCGGATATATTCTGCCAATTTTTAAAGAGATCATTCACTTTTTCACAAAGAGGGGTAAGTCGCCCGAAGCGGTCGAGGTAATCAAGATGGTTATCCTCGTTCATCAGCATCTGCCCGGAATGCTGTCCCAGAATCTGAGCCATGTGGAGGGGTAGAACATCTTTTATATCGGCTAATTTAGCTGGGGAATCGTTGATTGATATTTTACAAATTCCGTTTTTAGAAATTTGGCGGGAGATATTTAATAAATCAGAATTATTAGCTGTTTCAAACTGAGCCTCTATAAAAGCTGTCTCACTTCCATGGCGGATATATTCCTTGTCGGCTCTTTCACCCAAAATCAGGGAGAGGGAATTTACCAAAACAGATTTGCCGGCGCCGGTCTCTCCGGTTATCACGGTCATACCCGGATCAAATTCCAGTTTGAGGTTATCGACCAGAGCGATATTTTTTATGCTAAGTGAGCGCAGCATTACAGCCCCTGCTTCTTTAGTTCAGCCAGAATATTCTCGGCTTCTTTAACATTTCCTTCGGCTTCAGCCCTAACTAAATCCTGTTTTAATTTCTCACGAATTCGTTCCTGTTTTTTCTTCTGGAACATCTTCAGATGGCTGTGTGCTTCATGATCAATATCTTCTGCTTCCCATTCCTCAGAAGCAATTTTTGTAATCAGGGAAATGAAACCCTGGTCTCTTACGGTATCGATCAATACCCCGGCATTGACTACTCCGGCTGTTTTGTACTGGTTGGCGATAGCAGAGTAGAGGCGGGATAATTCTCTCGACTCAAAATCATCCGGAGAAATCTGCTCAAAGATAATATCAATAGTACCGGGATTGTTAAACAACAGAGATAGCAAACCTGTTTCCACTTTGTTAAACTGTTTTGGCCGCTGTGGTTTTGATTCGGGTGAATATGATGTTTCTACCGGGATATTTCTCAAAAGTTCAACATCAACACCGAGTACATTGGATGCTTCCGTATGAAAAAGGCTTCTTCGGGTAGGATCACTTATTTTATTACCAAGGGCGCCAAGCTCTTTGACCAGTTTTTCCCTGGCAATGATACCCGATTCCCTGAGATCCACATCCTGGATTCTGAAATTGATAAAATTCATAGCGTTTTCTATTAATTCATTTAATTTATCTCTGCCATAGTCGCGGGCAATCGAATCGGGATCTTCACCCGGTGGAGCGATGATTACCTTGACTTCGAGGCCGGAATCATATAATGAATCTATGGATCGAAGAGCTGCTTTACGTCCGGCTGAATCAGCATCAAAAAAGAGACTGACCTTGTCTGTAAATCTGGCAAGGAGCCTTGCCTGTTGCATAGTGAAGGCTGTGCCCGATGAAGCTACCACGTTTTTAATTCCGGCCTGCCATAGGGAAATCACATCAAAATAGCCTTCGGTTATTATCACCGATCCTATTTGCTTAATATGATCTTTGGCGAGATTTAAATTATAAAGAACATTTCCTTTGATATAAATAGAACTTTCGGGGGAGTTTATATATTTAGCCGGCTCCCCTTTTTTTAGTGTCCGCCCCCCGAAAGCAATTGGTTTCTGGCTGAGATTAAAAATGGGTATCATCAGGCGCTGCCGGAAACGGTCAAAATAACTTTTATTTTTCTCGGAGTATAAAGCCAAACCGCATTCAAAAAGATCTTTGGGGGAGAGGTCTTTGGAAGATGCAAATTTTATCAAGCCCTCCCATTCCTCGCCAACCAAGCCCAATGAATATTCTTCGATGATCTCTTTTGTTATGCCGCGCTTTTTTATTAAATAGTCGTTCAGGATATGTTTATACTTGCTGCTTAGCAGTTGTTTTTTGAAATACTCCAAAGCGACCTGATTGGCAAAATATATCTTCTCATTCTGTTCACGTTTAAAATCAGTCGTGCTATCCTCTTTAATGGGGATATTTACTTTACCGGCCAGATATTTGATAGCTTCGACATATGACATCCCTTCGTGTTCCATTAGAAAAGTAAAAACAGTCCCACCCTTGCCGCATCCAAAACAATAATAGAGTTGTTTTTCAGAAGAGATACTAAACGAGGGAGTCTTTTCGGTATGGAACGGACACAGAGCCAGATATCGAGAGCCGCGTTTTTTAAGCTTCAGGTATTCGCCGATAATCTGGACAATATCAACCGCCTGCCTTATCTGTTCTATAGTATCTTGCGGAATCATATCAAGCTTTCAACTTTACAATCGTTACCCCGGAGCCCCCTTCGTTCCAGTTACCCAGCCGGAGCGAATCAACGTCGGGATGCTTCCGAAGATATTCTGTCAGAATTTTTCTTAAGGCACCGGTTCCTTTGCCGTGCACAACATAAACCTGATGGAGTCCCGATAGAGCCGCTTTGTCGAGATATTTATCGAGAGCCTCAAGAGCTTCCTCTCCGGTCATTCCCCGCAGATGAATTTCAGGGTGGATATCAGTTTCCATAGAGGAATAAGATTTTCTGGTAATTTCATTTGTCCCGATTTGATCTCCAATCTTTCTCAGATTGCGAATCTCAACCGTAGTCAAGACGTTTCCGACTTTTATTTTTGCCCGGTTGTTACCGACTAACTCTTCGATTTCACCTTTTTGCTGAAGGGACAAAATCTCCACCCGGTCACCCTTTTCAAACCTTCCGGGATCAACCGGTTTCTTCTCAAGTTTAGCCTGCTTGTTTTTTATTTTCTGCTGTCGATCTTTTGTGGTTTTATGGAATTTTTTCAGGATTTCTTTATCAGCCTGAGTTTCACGAATCTCGGCCACCATCTGTTCGATTTCACGCCGGGTCTCATTAAGGAATTCTTCCGTATCCGAGAGTCCTTTTATTTTTTCTTCCTCGATATCCCTGGCAAGTTTCTCGCTTCGTTCTTTATAATATTTTTCAAACTCTTCCGCTTTTTTGAGCCGCTCGGTCAGCTCTGCCCGATCCTTTTTTATTACAGCCAATTCCACTTCAAGAGATGATATTAAATTACTCAACGATTTTTCACCTGTACCTACCAAAGTTGATGCTCTATCGCAAATACTTTCCGGGAGTCCAAGTCTTTGAGCAATCTCCACTGCATAAGATGAGCCGGGAATACCAATACGGACTACATAGGTAGGGGTAAGGGTCTTTTTATCAAATTCCAGCGAAGCATTCTCAAGTTCGGGATGCTCCATAGCCAATGTCTTAAGCTGCGAATAGTGTGTAGTTGCAATTATGCGCGCCCCTTTTTCAATAGCATACAAGATAATAGATTCTGCCAGAGCTGAACCCTCTTTGGGATCAGTTCCGGCGCCGATTTCATCAAACAGAATCAAAGTTTGCGGAGAGGCTTGTTTTATGCCTCTAATTATATTCTGCATATGCGATGAAAAAGTCGACAGGGAGAGTTCAATTGACTGTTCATCACCGATATCAGCCATAACATTCTTAAATAGTCCGACTGTTGACTTTTCATCAGCCGAGATATGAAGACCGGATTGGGCCATAATAAGAGCCAGTCCGACATTTTTTAGGACAATTGTTTTACCACCCGTGTTAGGACCGGTGACTAAAATAGCCTGGCGAGAATTATCAAGAGAAATACTGCATGGTATTACCGATTCGTGGTCTTCAGTTTGAATCAGAAGAAGAGGATGCTTGACGTTAATGAAATTAAATGAAGCTTCCTCTCCAAGAACCGGAGCATTACCATTGGTTTTGCTTGAGAATTGAGCACAGGCATAAAGACAATCAAGTATGCCTATCAAGCGGGTATTCTCAAGCAAGGCTTCAGCGCGGGTGGCGATTTCAGCTGTTAAAGCTCTCAGAATCCGATCCATCTCAAACCGCTCTTCCTGAGTGAGCATATTGAGCCTGTTATTCAATTCGACTGTCTCAGTCGGTTCCACATATAATGTAGCTCCGGTCTGGCTACGGTCATGAAGAATTCCCATTTTGCTTTGATAACGATTGGAAGGGACAGAAATGACATAGCGGCCGTTGCGCATGGTTACTATATCATCCTGACATCCAGCCTGGCTGGGCTGAGCGGTCTGCATACCGGTCAGTTTGGTAATAATTTTTTGCTTATAAGAACGAAGATCATTGCGGATCTGCTTTAGGGCTGATGAAGCGTTATCCTTGATAGCACCGTCATCATCAATCGCCCGTCTGATCTCTTTTTTTAATTCGGGGAAGGCTCTGATTTTCTCTAAATAAACAGCAATGTCTGGGAAGTTAACTCGTTTTTCCGGGTCGTAGTCATGTAAATCAATTGAGACTTCAATAAGATTAAGTATTTGTAAAATCTCTTCCGGATCCAAAAAACTTCCCTCAATTTTTGATTTCTTTAACTCTTCACGGCAATTCTCAAGATTATATAATGGGAAAGCACGACCGAACTTGTAAATATCCCTCAACTGGGAAATTTCGGTCCATTTCTTTTTTATTTCATCCGGATCAGATAATGGAGCAATGTGCATGACATTGTTTTTCCCATAGGGGGTCAAACAGCGCCCTTCGATCAGGGAGATTATCTTCGGAAATTCCAGTACTTTGAGCGTATGCTTATCAAACATTTTAATTCTATTCCATTTAAAAAAAACAGCCGGTAAACACCGGCTGTAATATAATTATCTAAATTTCAAATGAAAGTCAAATCAAGCACCATCAAAGTCGGTATTAAAATGCTGATGGAGCTGCTGTAAGACCCTAAAGACATCATCACGCTCTTCATCGGTGGTATTTGAATTAGATTGAGATTGTGTAACAAGGAGGGTGTTTTCGATTTTATCAAAAAATTTTGGGTTATTAGGATGAATCGGGGAGGTGCCTTCGTACATCAGCGGGATAGTTTTGGCAACCGCCGAACCAAAAAATGAAGCATCAAAAGCGGTATAAAAACCAGCCGGCATAGGCAGGAGAAAGGTCACAAAAGTTACAAAACCTATTAAAATCCAACCGCGTAGAAAACCTACCAGGGCGCCACCCATCTGATCCTTTTTACCGGTTGATTTAATATCTGCAACCTTATAAAAGAGAATGCCGATAAGTTTAAAAATAACATAACTGGCAGCCAGTAAAATTATAAATGACAAAAAGGCTGAAACCAGGGGAGAGCCACCGATATTTTCATGAACCCAGACAGAGAATTTGTCCACATAATTAATAGCGACTATTATGGCAATAACAAAAATCCCAAGGGCCATCAACTCCCTGATCATTCCCTTTTTAGCTCCAACTATTACCATAGCCAGTAACAGAACCATCAAAACTGCATCAATCCAATTCATTCAACTACTCCTGTTTAGGGATTAGTGGATCTTAATTATTAAAATATAGGATTTTTTTAAATCAGTTGGCAAGTAATTCCAAAGCTATTTTACTAACCAGTTTTCCGTCCGCTTTGCCCTTAATCTGGGGCATTACGATCTTCATAACCAGTCCCATCTTCTGGGGAGAATCAGCTCCGGATTCTTCGATGGCAGCTTTTATAATCTCGCGAAGTTTTTCTTCGGAGAGCTGCTCTGGGAGATATTTGGCAATTACATCAAGTTCAAATTCCGTCTTTTTGACCAAATCTTCCCGGTTCCCTTTTTTGAATTCTTCGATTGAATCCCGGCATTTCTTGGCATAGCTTGATACAACCGCTATCACCTCTTCATCGGTGAGCATATCTTTCTTTTCGATCTGGCGGTATTTGATGTCAGATTTAAGGCCCCGGAGCACTGTGACTTTTTCTTTTTCACCGGCTTTCAGGGCCTCAGCTGTATCTTTGTCTATATTAGCTAGCAGACTCATCGGATTAATATTGTTCTATTCTTCTCAGACGTCTGACTTTACGTTTGGCAGCAGCAAGTTTGCGTTTGCGCGCTTCTGATGGTTTTTCGAAATGCTGATGTTTCTTTATGTCTGAGAGGACACCAGTCTTTTCACAAAACTTGTTAAATCTACGTAATGCTTTTTCAAATGACTCATCGTCACGAACTTTAACACCCGGCAATAAAAACACCTCCTCAGGCCGTTAAATTATTTACTTAGGGGCATACTACACCCCTTCTATATCGGTAAGATAGTGTTATTTATGCATTTGTCAACGAGTTAATTAAATAATTTTTGTCTTTGAAGTCAAATATCTAAGTTGTAATTAAATAAAAAACCTGTGCTCAATCCCGCCCTTCCTGCCGGGAATAATATATTAATGTGTCTGGCAGACGCCATCATCTGCTGACATCTCTTAACATTATTGACAAGCTGGTACTGGCGGACCGCCTTTGAATAGAGCATTGACTAAATATGTTAAATCAGCTACATTAATCATGTTATCAATAACTACATCTGCTTCATCTTCACATGATGGAGATGGCCCACCTTTAAATATATAATTTACCAGAAAAACTGCGTCTGTAACATTAGGTTCACTAATTTCACAATTCCTTTTTACATCATCACGAAGACCTTCACAACAATGCATTTCTTCTCCATGTTCATACCAGATATCTTCCATAGCGTTCCCATGCCCTAAGGAAGAGTCACACATAAACCACGCTTCCCAAAACTCATCTATGTTATCAGGGTGATGTCCATTTACATTTCGATTTAAAAGAACATTCATAATATTAGCAATTCCATTACTGAGAGAATCACCAATCCCATCAGGTGAATGATTAAGAGAGGTATCACCCAAATTGGTTAAATTGCTGTAATCATCATTATTACTGTCATAAATATCCCAAAGCATTCCAGCAACTGCTCCCTCATTTCTTTTACCAAAATTATTTACTGAACTATAGTACTACTATTAACGCCATACTGTCCATTCTCTGTATTAGTCCAGCCATAATCATAAAAGTTGTTATAGAAGTTTCGTTGTATAGGATTATTGTTAAATATATTGGATAGGAAAGTAGCAAAACCTTCAGAAGATGAAAGCATTATATCAATTATGCTAATCCAATCATGATCACCACCTCCATGATCAAAAAATGTAAAAACATGCTCTAATCTATGACCA
>CAYPUP010000078.1:0-8426 GCA_964413795.1 uncultured Ignavibacteriales bacterium | reverse complement strand
GAGGGTTTTTATAATGGTCTTAAGTTCCATAGAGTTGTCGAAAACTTCATGATTCAGGGGGGAGATCCTAAAGGAAATGGAACCGGAAATGCCGGTTACTTCCTTCCGGCTGAATTCTCCGATGAACCGCATGTTGAAGGCACGCTTTCTATGGCTCGTGCCCAAAGCCCTAATTCAGCTTCCTGCCAGTTCTTTATTTGCCTGACTCGTACAGCCTTCCTTGATGGTCAATATACTGTATTTGGAAAACTTATTAAAGGATATGATATCCTTCAAACTATTGGACATGTTGAAACTGTAATGGGAGCCGGAGGCCGTGAAAAATCCCAGCCAGTAAAAGAAGTTATTATGGAGAAGGTATTTGTCTCCGATGCTGATGGCAAGCCTTTGAAATAGTAAATTCTTATCTATTTATAAAATTAAAATGGCGGGATCAAAATCCCGCCTTTATTATGTGGAATATCCGGTAGATTATCTTTTATTGGAACAGTAGTAATTCTGATTCGTTAAGATAAATGTAATATGAAGACTAAGAATATAAGCATATTAGGTTCCACCGGCTCAATTGGCCGCTCAACACTTGATGTTATTACCAAGCATCCGGGGGCTTTTGATGTTATCGCTTTAGCTGCTTTCTCAAATGTTGAATTGCTGGCTGAACAATGCCATAAATTTCAACCCCAATACGCTTGTTTGGTCGATTCAGATAAAAAGGGGCAACTCGAATCCAAATTAAAGGATTTTCAGGGTAAATTACTTTACGGTGAGGAAGAACTGGTTAATCTGGCTAAGATAGAAGAGATTGATCTTGTTGTAAACGCTGTAGTAGGTTCAGCAGGTCTTTTGGCTTCATTAGAGGCAGTAAAAAACGGAATTGATCTGGCCTTGGCCAACAAAGAATCCCTCGTTACTGGCGGACCCCTTTTTAATAAAATACTTAAAAAGACCGGTGCAAAGATATTACCCATAGATTCTGAACATTCAGCTATTTGGCAGGCTCTTTCAGCCGGTAAACCAGACGAGATAAAACGTCTAATAATTACCGCCTCGGGGGGGCCATTTCGTACTTTGCCTCAGGAAGAATTTGGCTCAATCACGCCAGAAAAAGCACTCGATCATCCAACCTGGAAAATGGGGCCAAAAATAACGATTGACTCGGCTACATTAGCAAATAAAGGGTTGGAAGTTATTGAGGCAGTCAATCTGTTTAATATACCGGTTGAGAAAGTCTCAGTAGTTGTTCATCCTCAGTCAATAATTCATTCCATGGTTGAATTTATTGATTCATCGATTATTGCTCAATTGTCAAAGCCCGATATGCGCCTTCCAATAACATATGCTTTATTCTGGCCCAATAGAGTAGAGTCTGACTATGGCTCTCTGGATATAACACAATGCTTTAATATGACACTGGAACAACCTGATATGAATAAGTTTAAGGCGTTGAAAATTGCTTTTGAAGTAGCCCGTATCGGCGGGACAGCACCGGCGGTTTTTAATGCTGCTAATGAAATTGCAGTTGATGCTTTTCTTAAAAAGAGAATTAAGTTCACAGATATTACCGAAACAATAGAAAAAGTTGTTGATACTTTTGAAATTAATACTGATCCTGAATTGGAAGATATTCTAAAAGCGGATCAACTGGCCAGAACGATGGCCTGTAAGATAGTGGAGAATTTGCATGTTTACTAATATTGCAGCATTTATTTTTGTACTTGGAATACTTGTATTTATACATGAATTAGGGCATTTTCTGGTTGCCAAAAAAGTAGGGATCAAGGTCGAACGCTTTTCACTTGGATTTCCTCCCAATATATTTTCCAAAAAATGGGGGGAAACTACCTATTGCATAGGCATCATTCCACTTGGCGGTTATGTAAAAATGGCGGGTGAACAGCCTACTGATGAGGCTACCGGCGCTCCAGAAGAGTTTATGTCAAAATCGGTCGGACAGAGAGCTGCTGTTATTTTTGCCGGTCCCTTTATGAATTACATCCTGGCTATATTCCTTCTTATAAGTATTTATTATTTTGGAGGAAGACCCCTTTTTGATGAAAACCGCGTCCTTGTAGGAGAGGTAACTGAAGACGGCCCGGCTTTTACAGCCGGCTTGCAGGGTGATGATCAGATAATTTCAATCAATGGCTTCGAGGTGAATCGGTTTGATTCATTAGCCAATCAGATTTATAAAATAGTAGAGAAACCTCTGGAGTTGTCCTGGGTGCATCAGAATGATACCATTACTAAAACTATCACTACAAAATTGACGACAATCCCAAATTCTTCAGGGGGGATGGATACAATTGGGATAATCGGTTTTACGCAGAAAGTAATAGGTTATGAGAAATACCCCCTGACCCAGTCAATAACCGAAGGTTTCCTGATGACCCACACTCTGGTTTATACCACCTTTGATTTTCTAAAAAAAGTCCTGTCGATGCAGGTATCTCCCAAAGCAATCGGAGGGCCATTGTTTATAGCTCAGCAATCCGGTAAAGAAGCCCGTAAAGGGGCATCCAGCCTCTTTTTCTTTATGGCCTTATTATCCGTTAATCTCGCTGTCATCAATATCGTTCCCATCCCGGTGCTTGATGGAGGACAACTGGTCTTTTTAGCTATTGAAAAATTACGAGGCTCACCCCTCTCGATGAAAGCCCGTATTACAGCTCAGCAGGTAGGAATTATAGTAGTACTCGGGCTGATTGTGATGGTGACATATAATGATATTGTCAGAGCTATACAGGGATTCTAACCGTAATATTTATTGTAAGCAGATCTAAACAAATGCTGATATTATGAGTATAAAAGATTGTAGATGCACCAAAAGAAAATATTGTTCAGGAGATAAAGCATAAGATGGCAAAAGAATCAATTGGATTTTGGGAAAATTTCAAGCAAATCGGATTTGCGGTTATAATGGCTTTTATTATTAAAACATCAATAGTTGAAGCTTACAAAATTCCATCTCAATCTATGGAAGATACCCTTTTAGTTGGCGACTTTCTTTTAGCCAATAAATTTGTTTATGGATCCCAGCTCCCATTGGTTGGCTGGCGGTTGCCAGCTTTTAAAACTCCTCAGCCGGGGGATGTTGTCATATTTATTTATCCCGGAGATGGAATTACAAAATATATCAAGCGATGTGTCGGGGTACCAGGCGATACGATTCAGGTTAAAAACAAAATACTATTTGTTAATGGAGAGAAATTTATAAATCCAGATCATATGAAATTTATCGATACACTTGCTAATGGTGAAATGAATATCCAACCACGCCGTCCAGGTGGAATGGATAGCCGTGATAATTTTGGCCCATATGTCGTTCCGCCGAACAAATATTTTATGATGGGCGACAACCGGGATAATTCCCATGATTCCCGGTGGTGGGGACCCGTTCCGGAGGAAAATGTTCTGGGTGAAGCCATGATGATCCATTGGTCATGGGACGACTCCAGTCATCCATCACCGGAAGTTTCCGTATCGGATCCTTTATCAGTTCCCAGAGTATTTTTGTATAATATGGTACACTTTTTCCAAAAGGTCCGCTGGGGCAGGTTATTTAATATTATTTCCTGATCTGTAACTTTAACTTATGGCATTGCAAATTTCTAACTCTGCTTTTGAATTTGTGTATTAATCCGATAAGAATTATAAATGTATAATTTGAAGATGTAATTCTATAATTACGATTTTATACCGGATGAGGAGATTGAAACATGAGACTTAAAAGTATATCCCTGATTGTTATTTTTAATATTTTAGTTATATCTATTGGCGTTCAGGCAGGCCCCCAAATATTTTTGCCAGAAACGGAATTCAATTGGGGCAAGATCTGCCAGAACAGAACGGTCAGCCACACTTTCTGGATCAAATCGGTTGGTGATGACACTCTTATTATAAAAAAAGTAGTTCCGGGATGCGGATGCACCAAAGCTCCTTTACAGGATTCAGTCCTGGCTCCCGGTGACAGCACCCGCCTGGATATTTTTTTCTCAACTAAATCTTATCGGGGTTATGTCACAAAAAAGCCATATCTTCAAACAAATATTGGCGATGAGATAACTTACCTTAAAATTTATTCTCTTTTAGTAGCCGAACCGGAAATTGATCTTCCATTGTATTTGAATCCGCCATATATTGATGTTTCTCAGTACACGGAAAAACCCAGAAGGAAGGCAAGTTTTCTGATCGAAAACAGGGGAGATGTTGATTTTAAACTGACCCTTGTAGACTGGAGTCGTGATTTTTTTGATGTTGATCTTCCTAACCTGGTTAAAGCCGGTGAAACGGTCGAAGGATCAATTTTGGTTCATGAAGACAAGGTTCCATATGATTTTAATCTCTCGCTGACTTTCGCTATAAATGACAACGAAGAGACCCGTTATACTCTACCAATAGAACGCAAAGTAAGAGTAAAAAAAGGGGCGGCCGCAAATAACTAAAAATTATTATATTTACAAAATGCCTCTTAAGAGCCTTCAGATCTTTTCCGGAGGCTTTTTAATGGATAAATTTAATACACATTTTTCTTGATTATTTTTTTCAACGATACAAATTAGATCTATGAATAAACTGGTGGTTGAAAATCTGGCTAAACGGTTTGATTCCAGAAGAGTTTTTAAAGATATTTCCTTTGAATTAACTTCCGGAGAATCAATTGCGATTACTGGGCCAAATGGGTCTGGTAAATCAACTCTAGTTCTCTGCCTGTTAGCCCAATATCATCCTAATAATGGTAAAGTTTCATATTTGTACGATGAGAAAAAACTATCTGAAATCGAAATTCAACAAAACAGTGGGCTGGTTTCACCTTATCTCAATTTATACGGACAGTTGACAGCCGAAGAGAATATCAAGTTTTTCACATCTATTAGAGGTAATAATATTACAGGCAGCGAAATCAATAACCTTTTAAAAAAAGTCGGTTTGGAAGGGCGCGGAAACGACAATGTCGCCGGTTATTCTTCGGGGATGAGCCAAAGGTTAAAATATGCCGTTGCGTTAGCCAGTAAACCGAAATTTCTCTTTTTAGATGAACCGACCAGCAATCTTGATGATCAGGGGAAAGAGGCGATAGCTTCTATAATAGAGGAAGTCCGCCAAAATACTATATTAATCATTGCTACTAATGAAAAAGAGGAGTACTCACTTGCCACAAACAAGTGCCAGCTTGGCAACTAAATGCCTTACCATGTTGGTCAAGGATTTAAAGCTGGAATTAAGGGATAAATATGCTCTTAATGCTGTCCTGATGTTTGGCATAACCTCTCTGGCTGTAGTTTCCTTTTCATTAGGGCAAAGAAACCTTCCTCCCCATCTGTTGGGAGCTCTGTTTTGGGTTATAATGTTTTTCTCAGCCATGTCAGGTCTGGCGCATATATTTATAAGAGAGGAAGAATCCGGGACTTCTCTGGCTCTTAGATTAGCTGCTCCTCCCGATGCTGTTTATATTGGAAAACTATTGTTTAACCTTATTTTATTGTCTGTATTAACTGTAATTATAACCCCATTATTTTTCATTTTTACCAATGCCCCGGTAAGCAGCGCAATTGATTTTATCCCAATTTTGATTCTGGGCGTACTTGGCCTATGTTCAGCGACAACATTGATTGCCGCAATTATTGCTCGTGCGGCTGTAAAAGGGGCTCTTTTTGCGGTATTATCTTTTCCAATAATTATTCCTTTATTATTAACTTTAGTTATCTCCACCCAGAAACTATTTGAAGGTTCAGGTGTTGGAAGTGTTATGACGGAATTACAGTTTTTGTTGGCATATATGGTTGTTATGATAGTCGGATCTTTGATGTTATTTAAATTTGTTTGGACAGAATGAGTTGCAAAAGTACATATAAAATGATGAAAGAGCTTTACTAATCGGTTTAAATATGTGGTGGAAATTACTTATATTAGTTGTGATGGCGGTAATGATAATGTTCAGTTTTATTGAACCTGCACCCCAGAAAATTATCGGTGAAGCCTCTCGAATATTTTACTATCATATCCCGCAAGCTTGGATTTCGGTTATTGCTTTTGCCATGTCAATGATATATTCAATTAGATTTCTTAAAAAACGATCTCTTGACGAAGACGACAAAGCGGCTGCCACTGCCGGTTTAGGCTTTATGTTCTGTCTTCTTGCAGCTGTTACCGGAGCCATTTTTGCCAAAGTAACCTGGGGATCATTTTGGAACTGGGATCCCAGAGAGACATCGATATTTATATTACTTCTAATCTATGGCGCTTATTTTGCCTTGAGAGGGGCTATAGCTGAAGACGAAAAACGAGCTGCATTATCGGCAGTATATGCTATCTTCGCCTTCATAACCGTTCCCTTTCTTATTTTTGTCGTCCCACGGATTGTTCCCTCTTTGCATCCCTCAGATTCGATTGTTAATGAAGATATGAAATTCACCATGGGACCATCGGTAAGGACAATCTTTTTCAGCTCATTGATTGTTTTTACCGCAGTTTATTTCTGGCTGTTTAATATAACCCGCAGAGCACTCAAAATTAAAAGACATTTATTAAATGAGGATAAATAAGATGGATGGAAATTATGTAGTTATGACAGTAACTCTTGTGATTTGGCTGGGTATCTTCGTATATCTTTTGAAACTTGATAAAAAAGTAAAACAGCTTGAGGAGAAAATTAAGTGAATATAAGGTATATTATAGGTGGTTTGATAGTCGTTGTCTTTGTTGTCTGGGGGGCGACTGCTTTTATGAAGACTACCATTCAATATGTTTCCATTGCCGAAGCTAAAACAGCGACTCATAACGTGCAGGTCATCGGCAAGATTGACTTTGACGTGGTTAATTATAATGCTGATGACTCACGACTGGAATTTGCTATTTATGACATCGAATCAGATCAACCGACCACTGCCGAGAGAATGAACGTTGTTTATTATGGTGTTGTTCCGGGTAATTTTGATCAGGCAACTTCAGTGGTTCTGATCGGCAAACCTGAGCAGGATTCATTTGTCGCTGACAAGATGCTGGTTAAGTGCCCATCGAAATATCAAGGCGAAGGGGGTGAATTCCAGGATATGAAAAAACACGATGAAGCTCAGGGATCAGGAGTATAGTTATGGGTTTGGAAGTACCGGGACAGCTTTTTATCCTGTTTGCCTTTGGAACTAACATTTTAGCCGGTATTGGCTTTTTCCTGTTAGCAAGGGGTAAAGAATCTTATGCCGGCCTGGCTCAGCTTAGTTATCGGATATTCACCGTCAGTGTTATCTTAGCCGCAACCTGGTTGTTTTATTTGATATTCAGCCACAATTTTGCCTTTAAATATGTCTATGAATATACAAGTACTGATCTTGAATTTGGTTACCTGGTATCTTCATTCTGGGGTGGACAGGAAGGAACCTATCTCCTCTGGTTATTAATGCATACTATTTTTGGATATATCATTCTTAATAAGGGGGGTAGATATACTCATTGGGGGATGGTGACGCTTGCCAGTGTTAACTTCTTCTTATTACTCATTCTGACCAAATTATCACCTTTCCAGCTTTTAAATGGTGTGCCATCGGAGGGGTTGGGATTAAATCCACTGCTGCAAAATTATTGGATGGTCATCCACCCGCCAATTATGTTTACCGGATTCTCAATGGCGGTTGTTCCGTTCTCAATAGTTATTGCTGCCCTGATAAAAAACGATTATACAAGTTTGATTAAAAGAGTCTTCCCCTGGGTGACTGTTACGGCTGTGTTTTTAGCTGCCGGGAATATACTGGGTGGTTACTGGGCTTATGAAACTCTGGGGTGGGGTGGATACTGGGGCTGGGATCCGGTTGAAAATACATCTATGATTCCCTGGCTGGTATCGCTGGCTCTTTTGCATGGTTTGATTATTGAAAAGAGAAGCGGCGCACTCAGGAAAACAAATATCATCATGACCGCTATGATGTTTTTATTGGTTGTTTACGGGACATTTTTGACCCGTTCAGGCGTTCTTGCCGATTTCTCGGTTCATAGCTTTGTCGATTTGGGAACCAACATTTATCTGGTATTATACATTCTGTTTTTTGTAGTTATAACTCTTGGATTATTCCTGTTTAGAATCAGATCATTAAAAAGCACGCCTATAAATTACAATTTCTTCGGAAAAGAATTTTCTCTCTTTGACGGGATGCTGCTTCTGTTCATGTTTGGCATGATTGTTCTTTTCTGGGCATCTTTGCCTTTTACCACTCAAGCCTTTGGATTAACCCCCAGAGCAGCTGAAATTGAAACCTACAACAGCTTTGCCGTGCCTTTTTCAATTCTTTACTCATTCCTTATGATTCTTTCTGCTTTTGTAACATTTAAACCGATTGTTCCTAAAAATTGGTTTATAAAAACGATAGCCCTAATTATTGCTACTGCAGGCATCTCAACAGTGATGTCCATGCTCTCACCCGATCCGGATTTTGTTT